>NZ_JBHLZP010000141.1:0-17005 GCF_042429965.1 Actinoallomurus acaciae | reverse complement strand
GGTCGCTCGGAGGGTCGCTCGGCGTGCTGCCGGACGGGTCGGGCGCGGGGTCGTCGGTGGCCGTGGGCGACGGGTCGGCGGCCAGCGCCGCCGCGGGGAAGGCCACCGCGCCGAGCGTGATGACCGTCGCCGCGCCGAGTGCGACGAAGACTGGTCTTGCGTTCGTTCCGGACAGCACTCCGGCACCTCCGCGTCCATCACCGTCCGCCTTCGGAACTCGTCGTCACCCGAGGCGGTCCTGCCCATGCGAACACGGGACCCGGAGATGGATCAACCATGGCGCCCAGCGCTATCAACGGATGCGCAATTCGCCCCGCGCCTTGTGCTCCCGGTTAGCGGAACAGGCGAATCTCAGGCTCCGTCCCCGGTCGCGTCGCACGTCTCGGGCACGAACGCCCGTTCGCGCAGCCACAGCGCGCGCAGGGCGACCTCGGTGGCGAAACGCGTGTCCGGATCGGCGAGGTCGTCGCCGAGGGCGTGTTCGATCTGCCGCATCCGGTAGCGCACGGTCTGCGGGTGCACACCCAGTTCGTCGCCGACCTGCGCGGCGGTCCCCCGGGTGCGCAGCCACACTCCCAGCGTCTCGACGAGGCGTTCGCGCTGCCGCGCGGTCAGGTGGTCCAGGGCGGCGAGCTGCCGGCGGGCGATCTGGTCGATCAGCGGGGCGTCCGCGAACAGCCAGAGCGTCTCCAGGTGGTTCGCGCAGAGGGTGAGCGGACCGTCGTCGACGATCCGGGAGTGGATCAGGCCGAGCGTCTGCCGGGCCCAGCGCAGCGAGTCGGGCGCGCGATCCAGCGACACCGTCAGCCCGGCCGCCGCCTTGGACTCGGCCACCGCGAGTTCGAGCATCGCGCGGCGGTCGGCCGTCAGCGGGCCGGGGACCAGCAGGTACGGCTCGGTGCCGTCGAGGTCGGTCAGCAGGTCGTCGTCGAGCAGCGTCCGTACGATCGGAGCGTTCGACCGCAGCACGACGACGGTCACCTCCTCCGGGAGCACCCAGCGAACCGACGCGGCGTGCTCCGCGAGCAGGTCGCGCGGTGCCGCGTCCACGATGAGCCGCAGCAGCCGCCGGCGGCCGGCCTGCAACTCGTCGTTCAACTGCGCCCTGGCCTCCCGGTAGCCCCGCACCGACGCGGACGCCAGCTCCTCCATGTAGGCGAACAGGGCGTCCGCCAGCACCGAGACGGTCGCCGGGGCGAGGTCGTGCCGCTGGTGCAGGGCCATCACCCGCCGCCAGCCGGTCTGGGCGCCGATCCGGTACGCGGACTGCAGGACGTCCAGCTGACGACCCTCGTACGCCTCGAACCGGCCGAGCTTGTAGCAGATGTCGTCCGGCAGGGCGTCTGGCGAACTGATCCATTCGACGAATCCGGCAAGGGCGCGTTCGACCCCGGAACGGAGCGTCCGGCCGTACGGACCGTCGATCGGCCGAGCGTATTCGGGAATGCCGTCCCGGATCTCTGCCACGATCTCTTTCGTGAGGCTGGGCAGTTCGGTCCGCATGATCGCCGTCAGCCGCTCGGCCAGTTCGGAACGCGACCAGTTCAAGCCGTCCGGTTCGAGCGTTCGAGGCATGCGTGTACCTCCCACCACCACCGTCGGAGTCGGTGCGTCGCGGGGCGGGGTCGCCCTTATTCAGATCGGCCGTCAGGTGGCGCTTTGCCGGTGACCGTGGGTCGCGAGGGAGACACCGAGCGGGGAACCCCTGCGTCTTCCGCACGAACCGCGATCTAGGACACCGTGACCGTAGAGCAGAGAACAGACTCCGGCAAGGATTTACCGATATCGCGTTCCAGGGCCGTACGGTCTGTCATTGACCGTGTGCGATTCCTTGTTTTCGGACAGCGCGGTACCGTTTTTTGTGACGGGATGATGAGAAAGAGGCGTTGCCGCCCGAGCGTTCCTGCCGTCCCGGCCGCCTGGTTGCGCCGGCCGGTCGCGCAGCCGCTGCGCCCGCAGCACGAGCTCCAGGCCGAACCGCGCCTCCGGGTCGGTGAACCGATCGCCCAGGCTCTCCTTGAGCTGGTTCAGCCGGTACCGCACGGTCTGCGGGTGCACGTGCAGCCGGTTCCCCACGTCGGCCGCGGTGCTCCAGCTCTCGAGCCACACCCGGAGCGTCTCGGTCAGCGCCTTCTGCTTGCCGGCCGGCATGCCCGCTAGCCGGGCGAGCCGTTGCCGGGCGAGCTCGTCGATGAGCTGCGGATCCGACATCAGCCACAAGGTCAGCAGGTGGTCCTCGCAGAACGTCAGCCGCGTGTCGTCGATGACGCCCTCGGCGATGAGACCGAGGGTCCGCGCGGCCCAGCGGAACGAGTCCGCGACCTCCTCCAGTGGCACGGTGACCCCCACGACGATCCGGTCGCGGGGCACCGCGGCCTCGATCGTCGCGCGCCTGGCCGGGGTGAACCGGCCGGGCACCAGCAGACGCGGCTCGGCGCCCTCGACGTCGGCGAGGACGTCATCGGGCAGTGCGGTGCGGACCAGGCGTGCGCCGGGTCGCAGGACGATCGGGGTCGCCTCCACGGGCATCGTCCAGTCGGCGCGCCCGGCGAGTTCGGCGATCGCCTGCCGTGGGGCGGCCGGCCGTTCCTGGATGAGCCGCAACAGCCCGAGGCGCAGCTCGGCCAGTTCCTCCGGCGAGTGCGCGCTCGCCTCCAGATAGCCCTCCACGGAGATCGAGGCGAGCTCGTCCATGTACTCCAGCTGCGCGTCGGCCAGCCCCGCGACGGTCTCCGACGGGAGTTCGTGGCGCGCGCAGAAGCTCATGGTCCACTGCCAGGCGACGCGGAAGGCGACGCGGAAGGCCGCCTGCAGCGCGTTCAGGTTGCGGTCGTGGTGCGCCTCGTTCTGCCCGAGGAGCCGGTAGATGTCGGTCAGCCGGGAGGCCGGCGCGGACGGCTCCGCGATGCGCTCGACGAAGGACACGATCGCCTGGTCGACCGCGGGCCGCATGGTCGACCCGGCCGGGCCGCCGCCGGGCGTGGCGTACTCCGCGACGGCCACGCGGATCTCGGCGCAGATCTCGTCGGCGAGCCCGTCCATCTCGGACCGTAACAGCCCGGCGAGCTCCCGCCGTCCCGCCTCGTGTTCGAGCCACACCGTCGTCTCCCTCCAGCCGGGCGACCCGGTCGCCGCCGCCGGGTGACGCGACGGCCGGAGACCCCGCTCCGCACGGCCCACCCAGGCCGGCGAAACGTGCCCGAAACATAGTCGTAGCTAACCAGGACGGACGCCATTCACACAGCCCCGGCGCGATATTCACCCTCCGCGCCCGCTCGGCGACTTCTCGTTGAACAGCCCGGCTTCGGACGCTACATAATCCGCGAAAGCACCCGCCTTAATCATCATCGCATAAACAACAACGCGATCTTTTGCACGCAATGACAATATGACAGAAATGTAAATTTGACCCTTGATTGGACCGTAACGCGCGCTTAACCTACCGACAGGTAGCAAGCGTTACAGAGAAACGCGGCAATAAAGATCATCTTTTGCGGTCAGTCGATCCCCGCAGATGTGGAAAGAGGCTGCCCTTGGGCCGATCTCACGCCAATTAGTTGCAACCCACTTCCGCGAGCCGGCTCTTCCTTGGGCCGGCCGGAGTCACGATGGAGGAAGAAGAACCATGCGCAAGTTCGTCGCCAGCTCGCTCGCCGTGGGCGCCGCCACCGCCGGGATGATCGCGCTCAGCGCGCCGTCGGCCCTCGCCGCCACGTGGACCGTGACCAACCCCGACAGCAGCGGCACCTTCACCTCGGCGCTCCTGTCCGGCACGACCGTCGCGTTCCGGGACACGACCACCAGCCAGCCGTTCACCTGCACGTCCTCGAGCATTCCCGGAACCGCGACCAGCGGCACCGGCAAACCCGACACCGGCCTCGCCACGCTGAGCACCGGTTCGTTCAGCGGCTGCAAGGGCAACCTGGGCAGCACCGGTACCGCGACCCTCACCTCGGGCAGCCTCAACGGCGTGTCGTACTCCTCCGGTGTGACCACCGGAACCATCACCGGGGTCAACGCCACTCTCTCGATCAGCGACCTGCTGGGGACCTGCAGCGCGGCGGTCTCCGGTGAGGTCGACAACGTGACCTACACCAACAGCACCGGCCAGCTCAAGGTCGTGGCGGACACCACTCCGCACCTGACGATCACCTCGGCCACCGGCAGTGGGTGCGCGGGCCTGATCAACGCCGGCGACTCGGCCACCTTCGCGGCGACCTACGTCGTCAGCCCCGTCATCACCGTCACCAGCCCCTGAGCCCCCTGGCTCACGTGAACCCGAGAGCCGGCCGGTCCGACCCCGGCCGGCTTTCGCCTGCGCGAGGACCCCCAGCCGAAGGCTCTTTACCGCCCCGGGCCCGGCTCCGTACGGGACTCGCTCAGCCGCGAACAAACGGCCGAACAAGAACTATCACCCGGTGACAAAAGAGCGGGCATAGGCGCCATTTGAGATACGGCTACTTGTCCTGGCCCCGGCCCACAACTACTCTACTCGCCAGTAGTAACCAGCGCGACGCCCGCGTTCTCTGTCATTTCGGCCATCGGGGGCCGCGACTTTTGGATGAGGTCTTCCGATGCTCGGCTTTTCTCCGCGGGAAACGAATATGGAGATGCGCTGCGCCGGTTCTCCCGGGTGGCCTCCGGCCGAAGAAATACCCTTCTCATCGATCGGGAGACCGCGCCCGGCCGTACGGCCGGGTCGCGCGACAGGTGATCGCGGATGAGCATCGCGCGCTGGACGCCTCGCGCGATGACACGGATCGTCGCCGCCGCGGTCATCATCGTCGGGATGAGCCTGGCGTTGGGCACCAGGTCCTCGGCCAGCGAGCAGGACGCGGACGCCACCCTGACCTACGCCTGCCCGTTCCCCTCCGGGGACCAGCGTGTCGCGGTCAAGGTCACCGGGGTCTTTCCCGCCGCCGAGACGGTCGGCCGGTCCGTCCAGCCCCGCGACGTGGAGGTGACGCCGAGGCTGCCGCACGCCGCGCTCGCCGACCTCACCGGACTCGACGCCACGTCGGTCACGGCATCGGCGGACCTGTCCGTCGCCGTGGCGCAGAACGGCCACTCCTCCACGGCCACCTGGTCCGGTCTGGCCGCGCCGTCGACCCCGATTCCCGGTTCCGGCGACCTGGCGCTCCCCGCGTCCGGCCCGGTGCCGCCGACCACGGCCGGGTCGGCCGGCCTCACGACCTTCATCGCCGGCCCGCTCACGCTCGTCCTCACACCGCACCGGGCGGACGGCGGCGCGACGAACCCCGCCACGGTTCCGCTGAACTGCACCCTCGACGTCGGCCCGGACGCGGTACTGGCGACCGTGCCGGTGACCGTTGCGGGAGACTCCGGCACGTCACCGTCCCACGACGGCCGCACCAGGGCCGGCTCCAGCACCGCGACGCCGGCCGACGACGACCCCTGTGTCGTCTCCTTTCCCAACTCCCCGACTCCCGGGGAGGCCTACATGGCGGGATTCTCGAACGTGCACAAGCTCGGCGGCTCGACACTCATCGGCCGGGAGAACGGCCAGACCACCGGCCATGTCACGCTGGAACTGGGCTACCAGATCTCCATCAACCAGTGCACCGGCGACACTCACATCTACAGCAGAGCGTCGCTGGACGACGACGGAGAGCACAAGCTGCCGCCCGCGACGGCCACCTTCCTGACCTTCGGTTTCATGCCGACCACCGCCACACTCGAACTGACCTCGCCCGAGGGCACCGACCTGGAGATCGACAGCCACGGATACCAGGACAGCGAGGGCAACTACTTCGAGGAGACGACGATCACGTCCCAGCTGGTGATCCGCATCCACGACGTCCTGGTCAACGGCACTCCTCTGGACGTGGGCCCGCACTGCGAGTCCGCCACACCGATGCCGGTCACGCTCACCGGCGAGCTTCCGGACTACGAGGTGAACCTGGGCGGGCCGCTGACCGGAACGGTCAAGATCCCGCCGTTCTCCGGCTGCGGCGTCGGCGAGGACCTCGACCCGCTGTTCACCGGGTCGATCTCCGGCCCGGACAACTACATGAAGCTGATACAGGGCGTGCCCTGCACCCGCCCGACCGACGGCACGCCGCCGCAGAACTGCGACCCGATCGACCGCCCCGACCCCCGGCCCTGACACGCGCCGCGCAGCGGCCGCGAACGACGGCCCCGCTTGCTCGCACGCCGATGAGTTTCGCACCGGGAATTGTCATTCGGCGACAACGATTTAGGCGACCCAAGTCCGATAGCTGGGCTTCTATTCCGTTTATCCGGATGGGCAAGTACTGTACTGGCCAGTAACGATCGCGAAGGCGGAATTCGACCGACCGGGCCGACGACACGGCCTTCGCCGATCAACACGTAAATCGGGGCGATGTTGGTGCGGTGGCTCCCCTGGGGCCGTTCTGAGAAAGGGACCAGCAAATGAGTCCTTCCCGCAAGATGGCAGGCATCGTGGTCGCCGGCGCGGCCGCCACGTTCGCCGCGCTCCTCCCGGCCGGTTCGGCGTCGGCGGCGACGTTGAACGGCGCCTGGGCGCCGTTCACGCGCTGCCCGGTGGACGACCCGGCGATGCTGGCCGCGGACGGCACGAACGTGACGAACACCTGCCTGGCCACGCATTCGTCCAGCGGCTCGATCACGCTGGGCAACACCACCGCGACGACCGGCGCCACCGACCTTCAGCTCGGCGTGGTCTCCGGGTCGTCGTTGTCGCTGGTCTCGCCGTCCGGCGGCGGTCTCGTGTCCGATTCCGTGAAGATTCCCGGCGGCCTGCTGGGCCTGATGTGCCCGAGCAACGTGCCGGTGATCACGCAGATCTGCCGGCAGCTCACCGACAACACCCTGAACAACGTCATCGCCACCGTGCAGCCGGCCGGCAGCCCGAAGGACTTCAGCCTGCTCAACGGGCTCGGCTCCGGCTCCCCGATCATCACCCTGCCGGTCAAGATCCACCTGCAGAACCCGTTCCTCGCCTCCACCTGCACGATCGGCTCGGACTCCAACCCGATCCTGTTGAAGCCGAAGAACGTGACGGCCCCGGCCACGGCCCTCACGCGGTTCGACGGCAACGGGACCACCGACGAGAACGGCGACCTGCTGAGAATCGACCTCAGCGGGGCGTCCCTGACCGACGACTCCTTCGCCGTGCCCGGCGCCACCGGCTGCGGCGGCCTCGGGCTGCTCGACGCCGCGGTCAACCTCAAGACCGGTCTCCCCGCGGCGGCGGGAAAGAACAAGCTGGTGCTGAACAGCGCCTCGACGTACGTCGCCGGGCTGAACGAGCCGGGCGCGTTCGCGCCCGACGCAGGGAAGAAGCTGTCGGCCTTCTGGCACTCCGCCGCGCACTGACGACCGGCGCAGGACGTCCGTGCTCATCGGCGGACAAAAGCGGAAGCCGCGATTGTCATTCGGTGACAAGACATTCCGTGCGACCTTGGCGGGCGTACGGAATGTCTTGCTCATAGCCGTTCACGAAAACTATGATACCCGCCAGTAGTAAAGGGCGGCGCCCGAGCCGATCCGGCGTTCAACATAACGGTTCGGTACATAAATTCGGGCTAATTTATATTCGGGGGCCGGAGTTGGGAATATTCCGATGGATGGCTCTACGTAATGGGACTTGAAGTCGTGGTCGAGGGGTTGTCGAAATCCTTCGGCCGGCAGAACATCTGGCGGGACGTCACCCTGACCCTGCCCGCCGGTGAGGTCAGCGTGATGCTCGGTCCTTCGGGCACGGGCAAGACCGTCTTCCTCAAGTCATTGATCGGCCTGCTCAAGCCCGAGCAGGGCCGTGTCCTCGTGGGCGGCGTCGACATGGTGAACAGCCCCGAGCGCAGGCTCCACGAGGTGCGCAAGCTGTTCGGGATCATGTTCCAGGACGGCGCGCTCTTCGGCTCCCTCAGCCTGTTCGAGAACATCGCCTTCCCGCTGCGCGAGCACACGGACAAGAAAGAGCCCGAGATCCGGCGCATCGTGCTGGAGAAGATGGAGATGGTCGGGCTGGCGGGAGCCGAGGGAAAGCTGCCCGGCGAGATCTCCGGCGGCATGCGCAAGCGCGCGGGCCTGGCGCGCGCCCTCGTGCTCGACCCGCAGATCATCCTCTGCGACGAGCCGGACTCCGGTCTGGACCCCGTCCGCACGGCGTACCTCTCGCAGCTCCTCATCGACCTCAACGCGCAGATCGACGCGACCATCCTGATCGTCACGCACAACATCCAGGTCGCCTCGACCGTGCCGGACAACATCGGCATGCTGTTCCGCCGCGACCTGGTCACCTTCGGCCCGCGCGAGGTGCTGCTGACGAGCGAGGAGCCGGTGGTCGCGCAGTTCCTCCGCGGCCGGCGGCACGGCCCGATCGGCATGTCGGAGGAGAAGGACCAGTCGCTGCTGGAGGCCGAGCGCAACGCCGGGTACCACGACGATGACGAGGGGCTGCCGCCGATCGTGCCGCAGCTCGAACCCAGCCCCGGCCTGCCGCCGCGCCAGGCCGTCGAGCGCCGCCGCGCACGGGTGATGGGCATGCTGCACGAACTGCCGTACCCGGCCCAGCAGGCGATCCTCCAGAGCATCCGGGAGCGCCCGTGACCGAGCGGAGCGAGGGAACCAACAGACGAACCACGCCGGCCGGCTCCGTTCCGGGTACCGCCGCGCTCCGCGAGACCGGCAAGCTGTTCGCACTCGCCGCCGCCACGCTCGGCGCGATGTTCCGGCGGCCGTTCCAGGGCCGGGAGCTCGTGGAGCAGTTCTGGTTCATCGCCAGCGTGACGATCCTGCCGACCGCGCTCGTGTCCATCCCGTTCGGCGCCGTCATCGCCTTGCAGGTCGGATCGCTCACCCAGCAGCTCGGCGCCCAGTCCTTCACCGGCGCGGCCAGCGTGCTCGCGGTCATCCAGCAGGCCAGCCCGCTGATCGTGGCGCTGCTGATCGCCGGTGCCGGAGGCTCGGCGATCTGCGCGGACATCGGCTCGCGGACGATCCGCGAGGAGATCGACGCGATGGTCGTCATGGGCGTCTCGCCGATCCAGCGGCTGATCGCGCCGCGCGTGCTGGCGGCCATGCTCGTCGCCGTCTTCCTCAACGGCCTGGTCTCGGTGGTCGGTGTGCTCGGCGGCTACTTCTTCAACGTGATCATGCAGGGCGGCACGCCCGGCGCGTACCTGGCCAGCTTCTCCGCCCTCGCCCACCTGCCGGACCTGTACATCAGTGAGATCAAGGCGCTCATCTTCGGTTTCATCGCGGGCGCGGTCGCGGCGCACCGCGGGCTGAACCCGCGCGGCGGCCCCAAGGGCGTCGGCGACGCGGTGAACCAGTCGGTCGTCATCGCCTTCCTGCTGCTGTTCTTCGTGAACCTCGTGCTCACGGCCATCTACCTGCAGGTCGTCCCCCCGAAGGGAAGCTGAGCCGATGGTCCCTCGCCTCGACCTCGACCGCCGGCTGTCCTGGCTGGACACGCTCGGCGACCAGCTGACCTTCTACCTGCGGGCGCTGCTGTGGACGCCGCGGGCGCTGCGGCGGTACCTGCGGGAGATCCGCCGCCTGCTCGCCGAGGTCACCTTCGGCAGCGGCGCGCTCGGCGTCATCGGCGGCACCATCGGCGTGATGATCGCGATGACGCTGTTCACCGGCACCGTCGTGGGCCTGCAGGGGTACGCCGCGCTCAACCAGATCGGTACCGCCGCCTTCACCGGGTTCGTCTCCGCGTACTTCAACACCCGCGAGATCGCGCCGCTGGTCGCCGGGCTGGCGCTGTCGGCGACCGTCGGCGCCGGCTTCACCGCCCAGCTCGGCGCGATGCGCATCAACGAGGAGGTCGACGCGCTCGAGGGCATGGGCGTGCCGAGCCTGCCGTACCTGGTCACCACCCGGATCGCGGCGGGCGCCGTTGCGATCGTCCCGCTGTACGGCATCGGCCTGCTCAGCTCGTACCTGTCCTCGCGCGAGATCACGGTGCTGTTCAACGGCCAGTCGGCCGGCACCTACGACCACTACTTCGGGCAGTTCCTGTCCTCGGTGGACGTGCTCTGGTCGTTCGGGAAGGTGCTGATCTTCTCGGTCATGGTGATCCTGGCGCACTGTTACTACGGCTACCGGGCGTCGGGCGGGCCGGCCGGGGTGGGCATCGCGGTCGGCCGTGCCGTGCGCACCTCGATCGTGCTGATCAGCCTGACCGACTTCTTCCTCAGCCTGGCGATCTGGGGCGCCACCACCACCGTGAAGGTGGCCGGATGATCAGTGTCGAGGACCCGCCCTCGGTGAAGGTGCGGCGGCGGCTCACCGGAGTGGCGTTCCTGCTCGTGCTGTGCCTGCTGGTGTGGCTGTCGATCGCGGTCTACCAGAAGCGTTTCACCGACGTCGCCATGGTGACGCTGCGTACGGACAGCGTGGGCAACGAGATGCACCCGCACGCGGACGTGAAGATGCGCGGCCAGGTCATCGGCGAGGTGCGCGACATCTCCGCGAACGGGTCGGGGGCCCGGCTGCGGCTCGCCCTCCAGCCGGGCGCGCTGAAGAACGTCCCGGCGAACGTCACCGCGCAGATGCTGCCGACCACGCTGTTCGGCGAGCGGTACGTCGCGCTCGTCCCGCCGCCCGACCCCGCGCCGGTGGCCCTCACCGCCGGGAGTGTGATCGGGCAGGACCGCAGCTCCAACGCCATCGAGCTGGAGCGGGTGCTGGACAACGTCCTGCCCCTGCTGACCGCCGTGCGGCCCGACAAGCTGTCCGCGACGCTCACCGCGATCGCCCAGGCGTTGCAGGGCCGCGGTGAGGAGCTCGGCCAGACGCTGGTGCGCTTCGACTCCTACCTCGGCAAGACCAACCCGCAGCTCCCCGCGCTCGACCGCGACATCACCGAGCTGGTACGCGTCGCACAGGCGTACTCTGCGGCGAGCCCGGACATCCTCCAGGCGCTCACCGACTTCACCACGACGAGCCGCACCATCGTCGACCAGCGCGCCAACCTCGGCGAGCTCTACGAGTCGGTGACCGACTCCTCGCGGGACATCACCGACTTCCTGCGCCGCAACTCCGCCAACCTCATCCGGCTGTCCGCCGACAGCCGCCCGGCGCTGGAGACGCTGGCCCGCTACTCACCGTCGTTCCCCTGCACGCTGAAGACGCTCAGCGACTTCGTCCCGGCGATGGACCGCGCGCTGGGCAAGGGCACCGACCGGCCCGGCCTGCACGTCACCGTGCACGTGGTCCCCTCGAAGGGCAAGTACGTGCCCGGCCGTGACAGGCCGGTCTACGACGCCGGCGGCGGCCCGCACTGCTACTCCGTGCCGTACCAGGGGGCCGCCGGCGCGCTCGGCGTGCCCAACTCCCCCGGCGAGAACGACCTCGTCAACGAGCTGCTGAACCCGAGCGGGACCACGCCGCGCACGGCCCTGCCCGACTGGAGCAGCGTGCTGGTCGGCCCGCTGTACCGGGGCACGGAGGTGACGGTGAAGTGAACCGCAGGAGCCTCGCCGGCCCGCTGGCCAAGTCGGTGATCTTCATCGTCGTCACCACACTGGCCACCGCGGTCCTGGCGCTCAGCATCGCCGGCACCGGCGTGGGCCGGACCGCCGGCTACCACGCGACGTTCACCGACGTCACCGGCCTGAACACCGGGGACAGCGTCCGGATCGCCGGGGTGCGCGTCGGCCAGGTCGAGAGCATCCACGTGACCGGCCGGCGGCTGGCGCGCGTGACGTTCTCGGTCGAGTCCGGCCGCACGCTGCCCGCCTCGGTCACCGCGTCCATCAAGTACCTCAACCTCGTCGGGCAGCGGTACGTCGAACTCGACCAGGGCGTCGGGCCGGTCGGCGAGACCCTGCGGGCGGGCGGGACGATCCCGGTGGAGCGGACCACGCCCGCGCTGAACCTCACCCAGCTCTTCAACGGCTTCCAGCCGCTGTTCCAGGCGCTGTCCCCCAAGGACGTCAACGAGCTCTCCGGCGAGATCATCCAGGTGTTCCAGGGCGAGGGCACCACCGTGGACCGGCTCATCGCCACGGTCGGCACGCTCACCACGACACTGGCTGCCCGCGACCAGGTCATCGGGCGTGTGATCGACAACCTGACCACCGTCGTGGAGACCGTCAACTCCCGCGAGGGCGAGTTCGAGGGGCTCATCACGACGCTGAAGCAACTCGTGCACGGCTTCGCCGCCGACCGGAAGCCGATCGGGCAGGCGATCAGCGCGATCTCCGGCCTGACCACCAGCACGGCCGGGCTGCTGGGCCCGAGCCGCGATCCGCTGCGCCGCGACATCCGCGACCTGGGCCGGCTGTCGTCCAACCTGAACCGCGACCAGCCGCTGGTGGAGGGCTTCGTACGAACGCTGCCGACCAAGCTGACCACGCTCTCCCGGCTCGCCTCGTACGGCTCGTGGCTCAACCTCTACATGTGCCAGGCCACCGTCTCCGGCGTGTCGTGGTCCACGGTCGGCCCGCCGATTCCCGGACCGCCGCCGACCGGCATCCCGGTCACCGAATCGAGGTGCGAGTCGTGAAGCCGATCCGTGAGCGGAGCCCGGTCAAGGTCGCCGTGGTCGGCCTGGTGATCCTGGCCGGGCTGGGCACCGCCGCGTACGCCGCCGACGACCTGCCCGTCATCGGCGGCGGCACGACCTACCGCGCGGACTTCACCGAGTCCGCCGGGCTGCAGTCCGGCAACGAGGTCCGCGTCGCCGGTGTGAAGGTCGGCAAGGTCACCGGGGTCTCCCTCGACCGCGGACGGGTGAAGGTCAGCTTCCGCGTCAAGGACACCTGGGTCGGCAACGCCTCCACCGCCTCGATCATGATCAAGACGCTGCTGGGCGAGAAGTACCTGGCGGTCGACCCGCTCGGCACCGCGCGGCAGGACCCCTCACGGCGCATCCCGGTCAGCCGCACGACCTCCCCGTACGACGTGACGCAGGCCTTCCAGCAGCTTGGCGGCACTCTGGGGCAGATCGACACCGACCAGCTCGGGCAGAGCCTGCAGGCGCTCTCCGACACGTTCAGCGGCACCTCGCCCAGCGTCCGCAAGGCCGTCCAGGGCCTGTCGGCGCTGTCCAAGACGATCTCCTCGCGGGACGCCCAGCTCTCCCGGCTGCTGGCCGGCACCCGGCAGATCACCGGCACCCTGGCCGCCCAGAACGGCAACTTCACCGCACTGCTGCACGACGGCAACCAGCTGCTGGCCGAGGTCTCACGCCGCCGGCTCGCGATCCACTCGCTGCTGACCGGCACTCAGCAGCTCTCCATGCAGCTCAGCGGCCTGGTCAAGGACAACCAGGCCCAGCTCGACCCGACCCTGCGCGCGCTCGACCAGGTGACCGCGATGCTGCGGCGCAACCAGAGCAGCCTCGACCACGCGCTCGCCGTCGCCGGGCCCTACTACCGGCTGATCAACAACGCGCTCGGCAACGGGCGCTGGTTCGACAGCTACCTGTGCGGCATCGTGCCCGACAACTACCTGGGGCGGCCCGACGGAACTCCGTGCAAGCCCCCGAAGCAGGACGGTCGATGATGCCCAGACTCACGGTCCCGCCGGCCCGCCGCCCCGCCGTGATGAGCGCCGGGCTCGCGCTCATCGTGATCCTCACCGGCACGCTGTACCTGCTGTCACGCCCGGCCGGTATGAGGATCACCGCGTACTTCGGCCAGGCCGTCGGCGTCTACTCCGGCTCGGACCTGCGCGTCCTCGGCGTGAAGGTCGGCACGGTCGACGCGGTGCGCCCCGAGGGCCGTCAGGTGCGGGTGACGATGACGGTCGACCACGGCGTGGCCGTGCCGGCCGGCGCGGTCGCCGTCGTCGTGGCGCCGAGCGTCGTCGCCGACCGCTACATCCAGCTCTCCCCCGCCTACACCGGCGGCCTGCGCCTGGCCGACCACGCGGTCATCCCGGCGACGCGTACGGCGACGCCCGTGGAGATCGACCAGCTGTACGACAGCATCAGCCGGCTCGCCACCGCGCTCGGCCCGAACGGCGCCAACCGCAAGGGCGCGCTGTCGAACGCGCTGAACACCGGCGCGGCGAACCTGGCCGGCAACGGCGAGGACCTCGGCCGCATGATCGGCGACGTGGGCCAGGCGGCCAAGACCCTGTCCGGCTCTTCGAGCGACCTGTTCTCGACCCTGACGAACCTGCAGAGGTTCACCACCATGCTCAAGGCCAACGACGGGCAGGTCCGGCTCGCCGAGCAGCAGCTCGCGCAGGTGACCGGCTTCCTCGCCGACGACCGGCAGAACCTCGGCGCGGCGCTCCAGCAGCTCGCCACCGCGCTCGGCCAGGTGCAGCGGTTCATCCACGACAACCGGGCACGGCTGAAGTCGAACGTGACCAAGCTGGCCTCGATCACCCAGACGCTGGTGGACCAGCGCGCCTCGCTCGCCGAGGCGCTGGACATCGCGCCGCTCGCGGCCGACAACGTCCTGAACGCCTACGACCCGGCCCACCGGACGCTGGACGGCCGCGGCGACCTCAACGAGCTGAGCATGGGCGGGCCGCTCACCCTCGCCACGGCCGGGCAGACCGCCGGCGACCGGCTCTGCTCGGTGACCGGCGCGGCTAAGTCCCTGAAGTCCCTGTGCGCCAGGTACAAGCCGGGCTCCGGCGGCCTGAAGCCGCTGCCGCGCTCACACCAGGCGCCCCTGCCGCTGCCGCCGGTGGGCGGCGTGTACGGAG
This sequence comes from Actinoallomurus acaciae, assembly GCF_042429965.1. Lineage (NCBI taxonomy): Bacteria > Bacillati > Actinomycetota > Actinomycetes > Streptosporangiales > Thermomonosporaceae > Actinoallomurus > Actinoallomurus acaciae. The sequence continues at coordinate 2,359 of NZ_JBHLZP010000141.1, read as the reverse complement.
GCCGATGATGCGCGCGGTACGGCCGGCCGCCCTCGCGGTCGCATGCCTCTCCCTGGCGGGCTGCGGCTCCGGCGGGTTCGCCGGCGTGTACGGAATCTCGCTGCCGGGCGGCGCGGACCTCGGCTCCCACCCGTACAAGGTCACGGCGGAGTTCGCCAACGTGCACGACCTCGTGCCGCAGGCGGCGGTGAAGGTCAACGACGTGGCGGTCGGCCGGGTCTCCAAGATCACTCTGCCGCGGAACGGCTGGACCGCGAACGTCGTCATGCTCGTGAACGGCAAGGTCCGCCTGCCCGCCGACGCGTACGCCCGGCTGGCCCAGTCGAGCCTGCTCGGCGAGAAGTACATCGAGCTCAGCGCGCCGGCCGGCGGCGGCCAGGGCACGCTGGCCGACGGCGCGGTCATCCCGATGGCGCGCACCGACCGCGACCCGGAGATCGAGGAGGTCTTCGGCGCGCTGTCGCTGCTGCTGAACGGCGGCGGCCTGAGTCAGCTCCGCACCGTCACCCAGGAGCTGAACAAGGCCCTCGGCGGCAACGAACCGCAGGTCAGGTCCATGCTCGGCCGGCTGAGCACGCTGGTCTCCAACCTCAACGACCACCGCAAGGACATCACCGACGCCATCGACGCGCTCGACCGGCTCTCGGCCAACCTCGCGTCCCGCAAGGAGCAGATCGACACCGTCCTGGACGACCTCGGACCCGGCCTGGACGTCCTCGAACAGCAGCGCGGCGCGCTGGTCACCATGCTCCGGTCGCTGGAGCAGCTGTCCGGCGTCGCGGTCACGACCATCAACAAGAGCAAGGCGGACATGGTCGCGGACCTGCGGGCGCTCGCTCCGGTGCTGGCCAACCTCTCCGACGCCGGGCGGAACCTGCCGCGATCGTTGCAGGTGCTGCTGACCTATCCGTTCACCGACGCGGTCCTGAACGGGGTCAAGGGCGACTACCTCAACGTCTACCTGTCGGTGACCGCGCCGCCCGGGACGGAGATCATCCCGCCGATCGTGCCGGCGGAGGAAGGGCAGGCGAAGCCATCCGGGCACAGGGCGGGGGTCACGCCGCTGCCGCTGCCGCTGCCGCTGCCTCCCGTCGGCGGGACGCGGACCACGCCGGCGACCTCGCCCCCGGCCACATCCGCCCCGCCGCCGGGCTCCGTACCGCCCGGGACGCCGACGGCGACACCGTCCTCCTCACCGAACGGGGGTGGCTGATGCTCACGCTCGGGACCCGCCTGAAGAACCTGGCGTTCCTCGTCATCGGCGTGCTCGTCATCGGCTACATCGGCTACCGGTACGCCGACCTCGGCCGCTACGTCGGCCTGCGCGGCTACTACGTCGTGCGGATGGACCTGCCCGAGACCGGCGGGCTGTTCCCCGGCTCCGACGTCACGTACCGCGGCGTGTCGGTCGGCCGGGTCGGCGGCCTGCACCTGACCGGCGACGGCGTACGGGCGGACCTGCACATCGACGACTCCGCGCCCCGCATCCCCGCCCGGTCGCAGGCCGTGGTCGCCAACCTGTCGGCGGTCGGTGAGGAGTACGTCGACCTGCGGCCCGCGAGCGGCGACGGCCCGTACCTGAAGAACGGCGCCACCATCCCGCGGGCCGCGACGCAGACGCCGCCGCCCGTGACGAACGTGCTGACCAACGTGAACGACCTGGCCGCCTCGGTGCCGCTGGACTCGTTGCGCACCGTGGTGGACGAACTCGGCAAGGCGTTCCAGGGACAGGGTGAGAACCTCCAGACGCTGCTCGACGGCGCGAGCGACTTCACCCAGGCCGCCGACGCCGCCGCTCCCGCCACCAACAAGCTCATCCTCGACGGGCAGACCGTGCTGCGGACCCAGCGCGAGGAGAGCGACGCGCTGCTGTCGTTCGCGCGCAGCGCGCGGCTGCTCGCCGGACAGCTCGACGCGTCCGACACCGACCTGCGGCGGCTGATCACCACGGCGCCGGTCGCCGCGAGCGAGATCAGCGGGCTGCTGCGCGACCTCGATCCGAACCTCAGCGTGCTGCTCGCCAACCTGACGACCACCTCCGAGCTCACGGTCACCCGGCAGCGCGGCATCCAGGAACTGCTCGTGCGCCTGCCCCAGGTGGCGGCGGCGGGCGCGTCGGTGGTCGACTCGAAGGGAGTCAACTTCGGGATGGCCCTGACGTTCTTCTCACCGCTCCCCTGCACCACGGGGTACGGCGGCACGACCTACCGCAACGGGACGGACACCGCGCCCGCGCCACCGCTGAACACGGCCGCGTCCTGCACGATGCCGGCCTCCAGCGGCGTGGACGTACGCGGCTCGGCCAACGCGCCGTACGGCGGCGGCGTGCCCTCGCCCGCGCGCCCGGGCGTCTCCGCGG
>NZ_JBHLZP010000140.1:0-17015 GCF_042429965.1 Actinoallomurus acaciae | reverse complement strand
GGGGTCGGGGCTGCGCCGCCGGGGCGCGGAGAGCAGGGCCAGCCGGCGGTGGCCCAGGTCGGCGAGATGGTTCACGGCCTGCTCGACGGCCGAGACACCGTCGACGTGGGTGCGGAGGACGGGGAGCGCGCGCCCGAGCCGCGCCGCGTTGAGCAGGACCGTCGGACGGCCGGTGGTGTGGTGCCACTCGCCGGCCGCGCGCGAACCGCCGACCGGTGCCAGCGCCAGCCCGTCGACGCCCCGGGCGATGAACGTCCGCATGAGTTCGGTCTCGCGCCGCAGGTCGTAGTGCGAGGACGCGGTGATCAGCGCGTATCCGCTCCCGGCGCACACCGCCTCGAAACCCTCGATGACGTCGAGGAAGAACGGGTTGGCCAGGTTGCGGATGAGCAGGCCGATCGTCTGCGACCGGCGGGTGCGCAGCGCCACCGCCGAGGTGTTGGGCCGGTAGCCGAGGTCGGCGGCCGTCTGCCGTACCCGGGCGCGCAGATCGTCGCTCACGCCGGACCGGTCGTTCAGGGCCAGGCTCACCGCCGACACCGAGATGCCGAGGGCGCGGGCGACGTCGTGCTGTGTCGGTGCGTTGCCGCCGGGACCTGCCACGAGCACAACAGTAACCGGTGTCTGGACGGTGACGGACCGAGCTGCTAGAACGTTTGAGTACCCAGCAGCACCCGCCCGCTCGCAGCTGAACGGGAGTTCGCGTGACCACGACCGGCTTCTCCGTCCTGGACTCCGAGGAACTGCGCGGTTTCCACCGCAAGGTGACGGCACTGTCCGTCGCGGGCATGTTCCTCGACGGCTATGACCTCGCGGTGATCGCGGTCGCGCTCCCCGTCCTCACCAAGCAGTGGTCGATCCCGTCGTCGATGACCGGGCCGCTCGCCGCCTCGGCCGTGTTCGGCATGCTGGTCGGTGCGCTCGTGCTCGGCCGCCTCACCGACCGGCTCGGCCGCAAGAAGATGTACCTGGTCGACCTCATCTGCTTCTTCGTCTTCGCGGTGCTCACCGCGGTCAGTCAGAACTACTGGGAGCTCTTCGTCTTCCGGTTCCTGCTCGGCCTGGGGCTCGGCGCCGACTACTCGATCTCCTCCACGCTGCTGGCCGAGTTCGCGCCCGCTCGGCGGCGCGGGATGCTGATGTGCGGGCTCGGCGCCACCTGGTTCGCCGGCTCCGCGACCGCGTACCTCGCCGGGCTGGCGTTCGCGCCGCTCGGCGCGAGCTCGTGGCGCTGGATGCTCCTGCTGGGCGGGCTCTTCGCGGCCGTCGTCATCTACCTGCGCAGCAAGGTCCCCGAGTCGCCGCGGTGGCTGCAGTCCAAGGGCCGCAGCGCCGAGGCGGCCGCCGTGCTCTCCGACCTGTCGGGCCGGCCGGTCGCGGAGGTGGAGGCGCGTCCCGTGCAGGCGCCGTTCAGCCGGCTGCTGACCGGGCGGATGCTGCGCCTGACGCTCTTCTGCTGCGGGTTCTGGTTCATGTACACGCTCACCTACTACGGCATCACGATCTACACGCCGACCATCCTCGGGCAGCTCGCCTCGACGCCGACCGAGGCCAGTATCGGGTCGTGCGTGGTCGGCCTGCTCGGTGTCGCCGGAGCGACCGTCGGCGTGGCCGTCGTCGACCGCGTCGGCCGGCGGCCACTGATCATCGTCTCCTTCATCGGGCTGGTCGTCGCGCTCGCCGTCCTCGCGCTGATCCCGTCACCGCCGCTGACGGTCGTGGTGATGCTCTTCGCGCTCGCCGTGCTGTGCGCGAACGCCGGGCCGGGCATCCTCGACTTCGTCTACCCGACCGAGCTCTTCCCGACCTCGCTGCGCGCGAGCGGCACCGGCCTGGCCGCGGCCACGAGCCGGGTCGGCGGCATCATCGGCACACTGGTCTTCCCCGACATGGTCGCCGCGTGGGGCATCTCCGACGCGCTGTGGCTCTTCGTCGCGGCGGGCGTGCTCGGCGTGCTGATCTGCGTGCTGTCCGCACCCGAGACCAAGGGCGAGACCCTGGAGGCGCTGAACCGGCGGCTGGTCGGCGACGCCGAGCTGCGCGAGCTGAACGAGGCCGCGGCACCGGCCGCCTGATCGTGCTCGCCCGGCCGCCCGCGTTTTCCGCACCGCCTCGACGAGGCCGCGCTGAAAGGCCGACCACCCGCAGGCCGGCGTCTCACCTCGCCGGTGACACGGCCGTGGCGAGGAATTGTCCGAACGACACCGGCGGCCGGCCGATGAGGCGGGCGAGGGTCGGGTCGACCTCGGCGAACTCGCCCTTTCGGCTCGCGGCGAAGATGCCCAGCAGCAGGTCGGCCGCCGGCTCGGGAAGGCCGTGCGCGAGGAGTCCGGCTCGGTACGCCTCGTCGGACACGACGCTCCGGCGGATCGTCCGGCCCGTCAGCTCTGAGGCGATCTCCGCCATCCTGGTCATGTCGATCGCCTCGGAGCCGGTGAGGGCGGGGGTCAGGCCGTCGAGTCCACCGTCACCGGTCAGCGCCAGCGCGGTGACCTCGGCGAGGTCGGCGTGGGCGGTCCAGGACACCGGGCCGTCCTCCGGCACGGCCAGTTCGCCCGTTCGGAGCGCGTCGTCGAGCAGCATGGCCCCGCTCGCCGCGTAGAAGCCGTTGCGCAGGGAGGTGAAGGGCACGCCCGAGTCCCGCAACGCGGTTTCGGTGGCGGCGTGGTCGACCATCGGCGCGAAGGGCGAGGCCGGGTTCGCGCCCATGTGGCTGGTGTAGATGATGCGGCCCGCCCCGGCCTCCTTGGCCGCGTCGATCGCCGTGCGGTGGTGGCGCACCGCCGCCTCACCCGAGGTGCCGGTGGACACGATGAGGACACGTGACGCCCCCTCGAAGGCGTGGGCCAGGCTCGCGGGGTCCTCGAAGTCGCCCCGGCGTACGCGGACACCGCGTGCCGTGAGCTCCGGCACCTTCTCCGGGTCGCGGACGCTCACGCCGATCCGCTCGGCGGGGACGCGTTCGAGCAGCCGCCGCACGGTCGCCTTGCCCAGCTGACCGCTGGCGCCGGTGAGGATGATCATGTCGGCCTCCAGTCATGGCGGCGCTTTATCGCCGCTAACGCTGCGACGTTAGCACCGATATCGACAAGGCGCTAACGTCATGCTGTTAGCATCGATTCATGGACGATGCCGGTTTCGCCGCCCCGGCCGGTACGCGGGAGGACACGCGGATGCGGATCCTCGCCGCGGCGGCCGACCTTCTCGCGGAGGGCGGCCGGGAGGCGGTCTCGACGCGGGCCGTCGGCGCCGCCGCCGGGGTCCAGGCCCCGACCATCTACCGCCTCTTCGGCGACAAACGCGGGCTCCTCGACGCGCTGGCGACCTACGGCATCACCACGTACCTGCGCCGCAAGACCGAACATGAACCCGGCGACGACCCGGTGGAGGACCTTCGTGCCGGGTGGGACCTGCACGTCGGCTTCGGCCTGGCCAACCCCGAGCTCTACGCGCTGATGTACGGCGACCCCCGCCACGGTTCCGCGTCACCGGCGGCCGCCGCCGCGTTCGAGATCCTCGCCGAGCACATCGGCAGGATCGCCCGGGCGGGCCGCCTGAAGGTCGGCGAGGAGCGCGCGGCGCAACTCGTCCACGCCGCCGGGAGCGGTACGACGCTCACCCTCATCGCCCTCCCGGAACAAGCCCGTGACCCGCGGCTGTCCCACCTGGCCCGGGAGGCGGTCATCGCCGCGATCACCACCGACGTGCCCGTTCCGGCCCCGACGGGACCGGTCGGCGCCGCCGTCGCCCTCCGCGCCGTCCTGCCGGAGACGAACGCCCTGACGGAAGGTGAGCGGATCCTGCTGCATGAGTGGCTCGACCGCATCGCCGCCGACGACGCCCCGTGAGTTCTGGTCAACACGCGGGCACCGGGGTCGTCCGGCCGGTGGCCAGGGAGAACTCCAGTCGTGTCGAGTCGTTGCGGGAGATGAGGACGGCGAGGCCGTTCTGACGCGTCCACCCCTGGGGCAGGAACAGGTACTGGTCGCCGGATCGCCGGAGGAGTTTCAGCCCGTCGTAGCGGTACGCGAACGCGGTCTGCGGCGTACCGCAGCGAGTCTCACGGACACCGGGTACGTGCAGGTTCAGGCTCTTCTCGCTGTAGAGGGTGACGTTCGGGGAGGTCGGCAGGGCTCCCGCCGCCGCGACACCCGGAATGAGACAGCGGATCATGTGGAGACGCGCGCCGAACGCGGAGTGGCCCCACAGCCCGAGCAGCACGGCCGCCCCAAGGATCGCCGTCGGTTCGAAGAGCCCGTCCACGCTGGTGATCAGATAGTCCGTCGTGCCAAGCCCGACCACCGTGTAGCTGACCCCGAAGTCGCCATAGAAGGTGTAGGAGAACGACCAGCCGAAGTAGTACAGCAGCGTGGTGAGCAGGGTCGTCGGCGCCACGATGGAGCCGATGGCCCGGCCGAGCACGCGGAGCCCGCTCAGGCGCGGGTCGGCTTCGCCGTCCGCCGGGGCCACCTGTTCCCGAGTCTCGGCGGTCATGAAGGGGCGCTCGACGGCACCGGCGGGTTCACCGGGGGCGAGGAGACCTCCACGGGCCCGTCCGGGTCCTCACCGTCGCCGACTCCCGGGCGGGACCGTCCGGGCTCGGTACGCTGGCCGGTCATGTACGAGATTGCCGGGATGGCCGGGTTTTTCGCCGCGCACGGTGTCTGGAGTGTCTCCGACGGGGCGACGCTGATTCCCCTGCTCGGCCACGAGCAGGTGGACGGCGGTCAGGGCATGGATCGCCTCATGTTCGACGATATCGCCGACGCCGCGAGAGCCGGTCGGGAAGCGTTGGAGGCAGGGCGCGACGGCTGGGTTCGCGCCGTGCTCGTCGCCGACGCCTACCTTCACCTCGACACGGGAAAGGTCGATGCGTTGGTCGTCGACGCCGTCGAATATCTTCCGGTACGGAGGTCATTGAAGATCGCCATCCCCTATCGGCCGCAGCCGGCCCCGCAGGGCTTCGCCGTTTACCGGCCCCAGTTCGTCGGCGCCACGGGCTTCGACGATCCGGACTACACGGCACTGGCCGATACGTTCTTCTCCGGAGTCGACTCCCACGAGCAGGCGGCGGCCGTGTGGAACGCGCATCTCCTCGACGAGTCCGCCGGGTGAGACGACTACCGCCGGTGGGGGTCGTCTTCGGGCAGCCAGGCGTCCGGGTCGTGGATGCCCAGGTCGCCCACGCCGTCGGTGAGTGCGTCGACGGTGGCCAGCACGGCGGTCCGGACCTCGTCGCGCCGCCAGACGAGGGACCAGGCCCAGTAGACCCGTGGTGCGACCAGCGGGCGTTCGACCAGGTCGGGCGGTAGCGCGGCGGTCTGGCTCTTGGGCGTGTTGACGATCGGGCGCGGGCTGCGGCGTACAAGGTCGAAGAAACCGGATCCGGTGATGCCGGAGTCGGGGATGCGCATCGCGTGGGCGCCGGTGTCGCGGACGAGCTGTTCGGCGTAGGCGTTCCACGAACGCCAGGTCGCGGTGTCGTCGGAGAACAGGACGGTCGTGTCCTGGACGCGGACGTCGCCGGGGCCGGTGCCGGTCGCGACCGCGTAGAGCCGGTCGGCGCCGATGAGCCGGGCGTTCAGCCCGTGCTGTTCGAGGTCGTCCGTGCACACCCGGCACACCGCGAGGTCCAGGCTGCCGGCGGAGACCCGGGCCGCCTGCGTGTGCGAGGGCGCGACCCAGGCGTCGATGTGCGGTCGGGCCACCACGGAGACACGGGCGACCAGATCCGCGGGGAGCCGGCTGACGTACCCGAGCCGAACCGGCTCGGAACCGGACATCCGTGCCGCGCGGCCGCGGACGTCGTCGGCCCGTTCCAGTACGGCGCGAATGTGCGGAAGCAGGGCCGCTCCGGCCGGAGTGAGGCTGACCGAGCGGCGGTCGCGGTCGAACAGCCGTACGCCGAGGTCGCGTTCGAGCGCCTTGATCTGCTGGGAGAGGGACGGACCGGCGATCAACAGGCGTTCGGCGGCGCGGCCGAAGTTGAGCTCTTCGGCGACCGCGACGAAGTATCGCAGTTGACGAAGCTCCATTTCCGTCATGGTACGGCGCTGGGAGGCCGCGCCTACCAGCAGGGAGGAATCCCGTCGTGGCGCCGCCGCCGGTGAACCCCGCATCGTGAGGGGCATGGGAAACGCGTCAGCACGCCACGGCCGCTTGTCACCGGGCCGAAGGAAGACCGTGACCAGGCGTGCCGCGTCACACCCTGCGGTCGAGGGCCGGCAGACGGCCCTGTCCTGACCGTACGCGCCCCCACGGCTTCCCGCCGGAGGCGTGAGCCCCCATCGCCCGCATCGCCGAGGAACCCCCCATGTGCTCCGCATCGCTGCAAAAGCGCGGCGTCCCCCACGCCGGCGCGGCCCTCTCGTCCCGGGCCCACATCGTCCACAGCGCCGCCGCGCTCGCGGCGGGCATGGGCGTCGGCCGGTTCGTCTACACCCCGATCCTTCCCCTGATGACCGCTCAGGCCGGCTTGTCGGCCGGGACCGGTGCGAGCCTGGCGACCGCCAACTACGCCGGCTACCTGGCCGGCGCCCTCGGCGGCATCCTCCTGCCACGGCTGGTGCGCTCCCCGGCCGTCCTGCGCTGCTCGCTCCTGGTCCTCGTCGTGACCCTCGCCGCGATGCCGTTGACGCACGCGACCGGGTTGTGGCTGGCGCTTCGGCTGTCCGCGGGCGTGACCAGCGCGTTGATCTTCGTCATCGCCGTCGGCTCCGTCCTGGAGCACCTGCGCGGCCACCCGGTCCACCGGCCGGGCTGGGCCTTCGGCGGTATCGGCGCCGGCATCGTGCTGTCGGGGTCGCTGGTGCTGATCCTGCGTTCCGTCGCGGACTGGCGCGTCGCGTGGTGGGCCGCCGCCGGGCTGGTCGTCCTGCTCGCCGTCCCCTCGTGGAACCTGAGGACGGAACCGGAGCCCGAGCCGGTGAACTCCGGGCGGGACCGTACGGGAGGGCGGCGCGTCCGCCGCCGGTTCGTCGCCCTGTTCGTCTCTTACACGCTGGAAGGCGTCGGCTACATCATCGCGGGCACCTTCCTGGTCGCCGCGATCGAGCAGAGAGCCCCCGCCTGGATCGGGAGCGCGGCCTGGGTCGTGGTCGGCCTGGCGGCCGTACCGTCCGCCGCCCTGTGGTCATGGCCGCATCGGCGCTGGTCCCGCCCTGGTCTCCTGCTCGCCGCGCTCATCGTGCAGGCGGTCGGCGTCGCCCTGCCCGCACTGGCCGGGGGAGTGGCGGCGGCGCTGGTCTCGGCGGCCCTGTTCGGCGGCACGTTCGTCGGGGTCAGCACCCTCGCGCTCGCCACGGGAACCGACCTGCGGTTCCCGCGCTCGGTCGCGCTGCTGACCGCCGGTTACTCCGCCGGCCAGATCGCCGGGCCGCTGATCGTGACTCCGCTGCTCCAGCACGGCTACCGGGGCGCCCTCATCGTGGCAGCCGCCGTGGTCCTGGCCGCCGCCGTCGCGGCCGCGTTCCTCCGGATCGGCCTTTCACCGCCGCACGAGCGTTCGATCGGACCTTGGTCGGCCTGACGTGGGTGCCGGGTACGTGCTGCTGGACGTCGGTGGCGGCCGACTGCGCGATGAACCGCGAGCGGTCGCTCAGCGGTTCGAACGGTCACGGCCGAACTCACGCGCCGGGTGCGCGGCCGACCCCCGTACGGTGGCTGGACCTGTGCTGCGAGAGGGGACGCGCCCGGCTCGTGGCCGAACGGGTTCTGGCGGAACGCGTCCAGATCGTCGGGTTCGACCTGGCGGACTCGTTCTCTCCGGCGTTGCGCCTGACCGAGTGGGTTCCCGACGGCCGGTTCGACCTGATCACGCGTTTGCACGGGCCGCAGTACGGCTGGGCACGCTGACACGCGTCGCCTCCCGGCTCGTCGAGGGCGGGTACTTCGCCGCCCGCCCGGTCCGCCGCGCGGACGAGGCACCGTCGGGTCGCCCGCTCAGGGGTTCGCCTACGACGCCGTCGGATCGCACGGCGCGGAGGCGGGCGGGTCCGGCTCTCGTACCGCGATCTCGGCGCCGACGACCAGGCCGGCCCGAACCACACCGGCCGGCCCGCCATCGATTCGTTCTACGAACCGCTCGGCGGCTGACCGAATGCCCGTATCAGGCGGCGAGCGAAGACTCTGAGGCCGGGTTCAGTCGTCCTCGCCCTGACCGTGGACCGTCTCGATGCCGGCGAGGAAGAGGTCGATGCCGGCCAGGAACTGGCGGCGGTCGTCGTGCTCGCCCAGCCGCGCCGCGGCCTTGTGCAGGCGCGGGTACCTGGCGGGGTCGAGCCGCGCCCACTGTGCGGCGACGGCCGCGAGGGCGGCCGTCCGGTCCACCCCCTTGTCGGCGCGGACCCGGGCGTTCGCGGCGTTCTGGCCGGCGACGCCGAGGATGTAGTTCATGAGCGCGCCCGCCGAGTCGAACAGCGCCTGCTCGGGAATGTGGAGCGCCTGGAGTTGCTCGCCGATGCTCTCGTAGATCTCCAGCAGTGCGGGCTGCCACGGCCCCTGGCTGAGCTGAGCGCCGATCCAGGGGTGAGCGTTGATCGCGTCGAACAGGCTCAGCGCGAGCGCACGCAGCGTCTCCCGTGGCTCCGCGTCCGTGGCCACGTCCGTCATGGCGCGGGCGATGACGTCGTCGGCGGCCGCCGCGAGCAGGTCGCCCTTGTTCGCGACGTGGTGGTAGAGCGCCCCGTACCCGGTGCTCAGGCGACCGGTGAGCGCGCGCAGGGTCAGTGCGTCCTCGCCGTCGGCGTCGAGGATCTGCGTCGCGGTCTCGACGATCAACTCCCTGGACAGGGCGTCGGTGCGCCGCGGGGTCCGCCGGGCCTTGGTCGCCATGAGCCCCAGTCTCGCACGAGCCGCCGGCCCACCCGTTTGGATTGTCGATCCAACGCGGTGGTAGCCTGTTGGATCGTCAATCCAATCGAATGGGGAGAGCGAGATCATGGCAACGTCGGTCACGGTCATCGGCGCCGGTCTCGGCGGTCTGGTGCTGGCCCGGGTCCTGTACGTCCACGGCATCCCGGTCACGGTCTACGAGGCGGAGCCCTCACCGGCCGCGCGTGCCCAGGGCGGGCTACTCGACATCCACCCCTGGAACGGGCAGCCGGCGCTTGAGGCGGCCGGCCTGATCGAGGAGTTCCGCGGTCTCGTCCTGCCGGGCCGCGAGTCCTACCGGGTTCTCGACCGGGAGGGGACCGTGTGGCTCGACCTCCCCGATGAGGGAACCGGCGACCGACCCGAGGTGCAGCGCGGCGACCTGCGCCGGCTCCTGCTCGACTCGCTCCCGGTCGGCACCGTGCGATGGGGACACAAGGTCGTCGGCGTGCGGGCCCTCGGCGACGGTCGCCACGAGGTCGCCTTCGCGGACGGCGCCGCCGTCGCCACGAGCCTGCTGGTCGGCGCGGACGGCGCGTGGTCGCGGGTCCGTCCGCTGCTGTCCGGCGCCACCCCCGAGTACGCCGGCGTCTCGACGGTCGAGACCTTCCTGTTCGACGGCGACACCCGCCACCCCGCGGCGGCGGAGTTGGTGGGCGGCGGGTCACTGATGGCGCTCGCGCCCGGCAGGGGGATCCAGGCTCACCGGGAGAGCGGCGGGACCCTCCACGTGTACGGCCAGCTCCTCAAGCCGGAGGGCTGGCTCGCCGGTATCGACTTCGCCGATCGCGCGGCCGCGGCGGCGCGGGTCGTCGAGGAGTTCGGCGGCTGGGCGCCCGAGCTCACCGCCCTGATCACCGGCGGCGACACTCCGCTGGTCCCGCGCCCCATCTACACCCTGCCCGGCGAGCACCGCTGGGACCGGGTGCCGGGGGTGACCCTGCTCGGCGACGCCGCCCACCTCGCGCCCCCGAACGGCGAAGGCGCCAACGTGGCGATGTACGACGGCGCCGAACTCGGCCGGGCCGTCGCCGCGCACCCCGGCGATGTCGAGACCGCGCTCGCCGAGTACGAGGAGGCCCTGTTCCCGCGCGCCGCCGCCGCGGCCGCGGAAGGGGCCGACTTCCGGCTGATGTTCGCCGCCGATGCGCCCCACGGCGTGATCGCCATGTGGACCGGATCAGATCACGGCTCGACTTCGGAGAGCCGCGACGGGTCAGGCTGAGCAGCCTCCCGTGGAGACCGCGGAGACGGCGGTCCTGCCCGCGTCGGCCTGGGCGCCCAGCTCCGATGCGGCGAGTGCGTAACTGTCCCGCGAGTCCATGAGGTCGGCGGCGAAGACCATCCCGGACACCGTGCCGTCCGTCGCGACAAGCGGCCCTCCGCTCATCCCGAGGCCGATTCCCCCGTACAGCGTGAACACCTGGCGCGCGGTGATCCGCCGGTGGTAGATGTCCGGACCTCTTGTGAGGTTCATCCAGCGGAGCCTGGCCGGTGTCTCCGTGAGGCCGCCGCTCCGTGCGTATCCGATGATGACCCCGGCGTCGCCGACGTGGGACTTCTGCCGGAAGGGCAGCGCACGCGCCGTCAATCCGGGAACTCGAAGAACGGCCAGATCCCGTCCGGGGTCGAATATCACCACGGTCGCCTTGAAGGACCGTCCCTGCCAGTCGTCAACGGTCGGTGAGCCTCGCACACCTGCCACGACATGCGCGGGTGTCATGACGCGGTTCGCGGCGTACACGAATCCGCTGCCTCGGAGCCGCCGACCGCACGAGCGCGCCGTTCCGGTCACCCGCACGACACTCGCGACGGCCGCGGCGATGAGGGGCGAGGCCGTCACGGCGCCGTCCGGTGGCCCGGCCACCGCCGACGAACGCGAGGCCGCGGCGCCTGACGTGCGGTGCCCTCCGGTCCCCGGCGCCCACCATACGAGGGCCACGACCACGAGCGCGGCGAGCACCACTGCCCCGATGGCGAACAGGAACCGGTTTCGTGGGCCTGCGGGAGGCGAGGGTGGGGATACCACCTCATCGATCACGCCCCGACTTTAGGGCTCCGAAGTGTCGAGAGGATTACGACCGGCACGTGAAATCGTCTCGGCGGAGGGGGAAAGGGCGCCGATATCCACGCTGAGAACGTGAATGTGCCCACGCCTATGAAGCCCCGGCGATCCGTGCCCACGTCATCACCCTGAGGTCGTGGCGGGAGCGTGCCGCGCGACAGGGGAATCTAATTGGAAGTCCGCCGTCTGTCGCGAACTGCGCCATGAGGTATGGCTTGTTCCGAAGCCGTGCGTACTCTGTGGTGGAGACACGGCGTGTCATCCGGAAGGCTATGGAGCGCATATGAAGACTCCGGACCTGTCCACCGCCCATTGGCGTACGAGCGAATACAGCGGCGCTGAGGGAGGGCAGTGCGTTCAAGTGGCCACTGTGTCCGCACCCGATCCGTCAACTACGGAACCGTCTCGTTCCGTCTAGGTGGCAGGTCGCGCGCGGTCAGGGAGTGTGGGTCGGCGTGGTCTGGGGTGGGTTGTTCGCGCGGGTGGTCAGTTCGGTGACCAGTGACGTTGGGTCGAATGATTCCTGCTCGCTCAGGCTTGAGATCACGTGGTGCTCGTCCCAGTAGGCGATCTTGATGAAGGAACCGGGAATCGAGTTCCAGAAACGGTCGACCCGGGGGTCGGTCACGTTGCAGGAGCCGTGGACGGTCTTGCCCGGCGCGGCTAGTGGCAGCTTCGCGACACAGTCGCCGACCGCCTTCTCGCTGCCGCCGGACATCGACCTGCTGCCGTAGATCGTGACGCGCACACTCGCCCGTACGGATCGCTGTTCGTCCGACTCGTCGTGCCCGGTCACCTTGATGTGGCAGTTGCCGCTCCGGCAGTGCGTCGGCAGATCCACATTGTCCACGCTGAAGTCCGTCGAGAAACCGCCCTCCACGACCATCGTCTTCGGCAGTGCGCGGGCCTGGGCGGCCAGTTCCGTGTACGCCGCTCGGGCGTCCTGAACGCCGCCGGCCTGTACCGAGAAACTGGACTGTTTCACCGGAGGGTCGTAGTCGTCCTTCTCCCCGGGCAGGCTCACACCGGCGTAGCCGACGAGCGTATGCGGGGACGACGCCGATGCCCAGAACGTCCCTGCGGGGAAGGACGAAAGCGACTCATCAACGATGAAGCGCACCGCACCGGACGGGACGCTCGACGGATCGGGCAGGGGCACCACGGTCGGCGTCGGCGTGGGTGTCGCCGTCGGTGGCGCGGGTGTCCACGGCTTGCCCACAGCGTCCGTGGCGCCGCTCTTGAGCGCTTCGCCCAGCTTGTGCGGGGAGAGGTCACCGAGCGAGGCGCCCCAGATGCTGCCGCCTTCGTCCACCCACCGGCCGGCGTAGCGCGCGGCGTCGGCGGCCGAGGTGTCGCCGTGCCGCCAGTACGCCTTGCCGGCCTTGAGCAGCACCCGCGACCCGTCGACGACCACGACCTGCGCCGAGTCGCCCCCGTCGGTCACGGTGCCGATGGCGTCGCCGTTGCCCATGGCGCGCAGGTCGAGCGTCAGTGACTGGTCGTAGGCGTTCCAGGAACCGGTCCAGTGCAGCAGCGGCGCCGAGGCGACGGCCGTGGCGACGTCCGCCATCGTCAGCGGCCGTGGCGGCTTCTTCGTCCCGCCCGAACAGCCCGCGACCAGCACGCCCAGAGTCGCCAGGGCCACTGCGGCCCGCACGCGCTTTCCGCGGCCGGTGCGGCCACCTGTATTCATCTCCCCAGCCTTCCGCCAAGACCTGACCAGGTCATCGCGGCGAAAGCCTAGTGTCCGGCGTCTGGAATTCGTTGCCGTATAAACCTCTGTGCGCTGATTGGCGAGGATCCGTGCACTAAATGGCGACATGCCGTGATTTCGCGAAGAAGGCGCGCAGGGTCGGTGTGACGGCGTCCATCCCGCCGAGCGCATGGCAAGTCCGGCCGGGCGTACGGCGCTCGACCTGCGGCGGTATGCCGGATGAGGTGATCGCCGCGCGGTTGTGGTTCGGCGAGGCGACGGTGGTCGGACGCGCTCTGCGGCTGAGGTCAGGACGACTGCCGTGTGGCGGTCCGCGGCGCGACAGCACGGCTTACGCCTCGCGCGCCGGGCGTCTCGAACACCTTCGGCGATCAGGATTGCGTGGACGTCGTGGGCCCGCCGTATCGGTCACGACCGTACGCGCGTAGGCGTCTGGTCGGGCCGCCGGAGGAGTACGCCTTCGGCGCGAGGGGGAGTCGCGAACCGGCCGTCGTCGGTGAGGTCGATCCGCAGGGAACGGGCGGCAGTGCGCGGTCGACGTCCTTGTGCTCCAGCACCCGCGACCCGCGACCGCGAAGCGCCCTGTCGAATGCGCGCCGATCGATCAGCTCATCCCGTACGGAGGTGGCCGCTGCCCACGGGAATGCATCCATAACGCCATGCCAGGAGAATTAATGAATCGCGTCCGCAGGTAATTGTTGTGTCATCGGGATTTCAACGGGCCTGACTAACTTCGCAGCGACTCCCCTCCTTTGCAACCTTCCGGCGCGTCCGCCATGCCCCTCCCCGAGGCGCGCCCAAAATCCCCCGAACAGCAAGGAAGGAAATGCATTCCATGGTAAACGCGAGAAGAATGGGAAAACGGCGCGTACGAAGGCTGGGACTGGCCGCGCTGGCCGTTACGGCGGCCGGCGCGACCGTGGCCGCCACCACCCTCACCCCGCAGAGCCCGGCCCGCGCCGACTCTGAGGTCACCTGCAGCCCGGTGAAGGTGGTCTCGGTACCCGGGACCTGGGAGACAACCCCCTCCGCGGATCCGAACGCCGCGACGGGCATGCTGAAGGGCGTCACGGACCGTCTCCAGCAGCGGTTCGGCTCGCGGGTCTCCACTTACACCGTGCCGTACGACGCCCAGGCCTTCACTCAGAACGAGACCTACGCCGACTCGGAGCAGGCGGGCCTCAAGGCCGCCCGGGCCGCGGTCGCCAGGATCTCTCAGTCGTGCCCCGGCACCAGGTTCGTCGGCGTCGGCTACAGCCAGGGCGCGGACATCGTCGGCGATCTCCTCGCCCAGGTCGGGAACGGCGGCGGCCCGGTCCCGGCCTCCGACCTCATCGCCGGCGGCAACCTGGCCGACCCGCAGAAGGGCACGGACGGCGAAGTCGTCCTGGGCAACGACCTGCCCGGCACTCAGGGACTTCTCGGCCCGCGCAAGGGTGGATACGACGCCCTGAACGGCAAGGTGGCCGAGGTCTGCCTCAAGGGCGACCTGTACTGCGCCTCGCCGAAGAGCAACCACCTGACACTGGCCCTCGGCGCCGTCCTGGGCAATGTGGGCCTGACCAACCTGCTCGCCGGCGCCAACGACGATCTCACCCGGTCGCCCGACCCGAGCAGGACCGACGACCCTGACAAGAAGGAAGACGGGAAGAACCCCGACCTCAGCCTGCTGCCCTCCGGCATCAAGAAACTCGCGGGCCAGGCGAAGCGCAAGGACACCAAGGGCGCGGCCAAGACCGCGACGAACCTCACCGCGGCCATCCAGCCCCTGCAGGCGCTGGCCAGGCTCGCGTCCAACCCCTTGCTGGTGAACGCGCTGCTGGCCGACCCGCAGACCCATGACGCCGGCCAGGTGCTGCAGACCCTCGGGCAGATCGACATGACCGGGCTCGCCGGCGACCTCGACCGGGCGAGCACCGCGGCGTCCGGCAAGGACCTGAACTCCCTGGTCTCGGTCGCCGCCGACGCCACCACCAAGATCGCGCCGCTGGCGGGTATGCCGGCGGGCCAGGTGGCGCAGATCACGACGATCCTCCTGGCGCTCCAGCCGATGCATCTGCTGGGGCAGGCCAACAACATCCTCAAGCTCACGAAGATCGACTTCGCCGGCATCACCAAGGCCGCCAGGGCTCTCCCCGAGCAGATGAAGAAGGGTGACGTCAAGGGCACCTACCGCTCGGTGAACGCCATCGAGGACCGGCTCATGCCGCTGGCCCAGGTCGCCGACGACATCGACTTCAAGGCGATCGGAGCGGCGCTGGAACTGGTGCCCGACCAGAACGCCCAGACGGTCGGGCGGGCGCTCATCGTCCTCGACCGGGTCGACTGGCTTCGGATCGTCCGAGACCTGCGCAAGATGCAGACAGCTCTGGAGAGGTTCGACCCCGGGCATCCGCCGGTCATCGACCAGAAGCATCCGGTGAAGTCGCTGAACAACGTCTTCGGCGTCAACGTGTACGGAATGCTTCCGGAGGTCCTCGACCTGGGGGAGCACGGTCTGCAGGTGGCCGGGCTCAAGCTGCCGAACGGCACCCTCACGGACCTGGTGAAGGACGATCTCACCCCCCAGAACGTGGTGAGTGAAAGCGTCCAGGCCGCGGTCTTCTACGGCTCCGGGGTCCACACGGCGTACGGCACGTCCTCCGTCGACGGCACGGGCAGGCCCGCCACGGAGACGCTCGCGGACTGGCTGGGCGAGCGCATCGCGGCCTCCTGATGACATGTGGCCGGTGCTCGCTCACGGGAGTACTGGCCGGTACGGCCCGCGGGCCGGTGCTCCCCGCCGAGCACCGGCCTGCGCTTTTTTGCGGAACTCTATTGAACGAGCGGTCAATACTGCTAGTTTGCCGCCATGGTCAGGGTTCGCCTCGATACGGACCAGCGGCGCGAGCAGCTTCTGCGCGTCGGCGTCGGACTGCTCGGCACGCAGTCGGTGGAGACGCTGTCGGTCGGCACGGTCGCCCGTGCGGCCGGCGTCTCCAAGGGGTTGCTGTACCACTACTTCCATGACCGGGAGGAGTTCCTCGTGGCAGTGGTGCGGGCGGCGACGGAGGAGCTCGTCGCGGCCACGGAGCCGGACGTCTCCCTCCCGCCGTTGCGCCAGCTCGAGTGCGCCATCGACGGCCTCATCACCTACGCCGAGGAGCACGCCGTCGGTTACGTCGCGCTCGTCGAAGGGCGCATCGGCATCCCCGGTGTCGCCGAGGTGACCAAGGCCCAGCGCGAGCGGAGAGTCGAGAGCTTCGTCGAGCACATCGCGCGGATGAGCCCGGCGGACCCGGAGACCGTACACGGCTCGGCGGTGCTCAGGACCGCCATCGACGGGCAGCTCACCTTCCTCCACCAGTGCGTGCTGCGCTGGCTCGAACACCGGGACATGGATCGCGCGACGCTCCGGCGCTTCCTGGTGAACGCCTTCCTGATGGCGATGCTCGCGGCGAACTCCGTCGACCCGCGGCTCCGGTTCGACGTGCTGGGCGCCTCCCCTTCGTTCCAGGCGGTCGCCGCCGAGAGCGGGAGTGCGTGATGGGATCGCCCCTTCGGCAACTGCGGTTCACGGTGCTCGGTCCGGTACGGGCGTGGCTCGGCGACGTCCCGCTGGATCTCGGCCCGGTCCGCCAGCAGGCCCTGCTGGTCGCCCTGATGCTGCGGCCGGACGCGACGGTCAGCCGGCAGGAGCTGCTCGACGGGATCTGGGGTGCGGAGCCGCCCGGCACCGGCGGCAAGGTGATCCCGGTCTACGTGCACCGCCTGCGTGAGCGCCTGCGCGCCGCCGGCGCCGAGGACACCGTGATCAGCCGTGATCGGGGCGGATATCGCTTCGTCAGCGAGGGCGCCCGGGTGGACACGGCACGGCTGGAGGAGATCGCCGTCGAAGCCGCGTCGGCGCGGGACTCCGGCGATCTGCGGGCCGCGGTGAACACGTGGTCCAGGGCCCTGAAGCTGTTCCACGGTGAGCCGCTGAGCGGGCTGCCCGGACCGTTCGCGGAGGGGGAGCGGCTGCGGCTGACCGAGCGCAGGATCGCCCTGTTGCAGCACAAGCTCGAATGCCAGCTGCGCCTGGGCGGGTACGCGGAGGCGGTGAGCGAGCTGTCCGCGTTGACGGCGACGCACCCGCACAGTGAGGCGCTGGCCGGGCTGCTGATGCGCGCCATGTACGGAAGCGGCCGGCAGGCGGACGCGCTGTCGGTGTTCACCCAGCTGCGCCGCCGGCTGGTCGACGACCTGGCGGTCGAGCCGGGCGAGGAGCTGCGGCGGGTGCACCAGGCGGTGCTCCGCGGCGACGACACGTTCCTGCTCGGCGACGCCCCACGGCGTGCGCCCGCCGGGAGACCCGCCGCGGCGCCGCCTCCCCGGCCGGGACAC
>NZ_JBHLZP010000139.1:0-17113 GCF_042429965.1 Actinoallomurus acaciae | reverse complement strand
CAGCGTGCCAGGCTGCGCAGGTCGGCCAGGTCGCCGAGGCCCCAGGAGCCCCGCGACCGCACGGAGTACAGCTGCACCATGAACCCCCACGCGCGTGTGCCCGGGCCGGGCGACCGCGGCGGGGCGACCAGCAGCGGGGCACTCGCCGTACGGTCGCCGAGGGAGGCGCGGACGGTGCACTCGCCGAGTGGCGTGTCGGCCGGGAGGCGGTAGAACCCGGCGTCGCCGGACGGGGCGAGGGGGACCTCGCCGCCGTCCGGCGGTTCGACGCGTACGTCCGCGCCCGGGAGGGCGGCCAGCCTCGCTCCGGGGTGGGCGACCAGCGCCGGCGGCAGCAGCCGCGTGCGCCGGTCGCTTGCGAGCCGCTCCAGTTCGGAGCGGACGGCGGCCGGGGAGGAGACGTCCGCGCCCAGTGCGGTCAGCACCGCTCTGATCGTGTCGGGTGGGACGTCGGCCGGCCGCCTTCGCCAGTCGATGTAGGAGGTCTCTACGCCGTACGCGGCGGCCAGTTCGCTGAGGTCGGTCACGATCTCCACGATGCCCCGATGAACCGCCTCGAATCGAGGTTCAGTCCCAGATCGGCGGGTGCCGGTCGGCCCAGGGGCGGGCGGCCTCGAGCTGGGCGGACAGCGAGATGAGGGTGGCCTCGTCGCTCATCCGGCCGACGAGCATCACCCCGATCGGCAGGTCGTCGCCGCTCCAGTGCAGCGGGACGTTGACGGCCGGCTGGCCGGTGATGTTGTAGATCGAGGTGAAGGGCGTGAAGTGCTTCTGCCGTTCGAAGTTCTCGGCCGGATCGACGTCGTCGAAGTGGCCGATCGGCACCGGCGGCTGCGCGAGGGTCGGGTGGAGGATCACGTCGTACCGGTCGGCGACCGGCATCGCGAGGCGTACGGCGAGCTGCAGCGCGCCCTGCGCCGTGAACAGCTCCGGCGCGGTGATCGCGTTGCCGCGTTCGCGCAGGTAGCGGGTGAGCGGCCGCAGGCGCTCCTCGCGGTCCGGCGACACCGGGGTGAGGGTGGCCATCGCCGCCCAGAGCGTCTCGAAGTGCGGCACCAGGTCGGCGTTCCAGGGCATGTCGAGGTCTTCGACCTCGTGGCCCAGCTCGGTGAGCAGCTCGGTGGCGGCCTCGTAGGCGGCCACGCAGTCGGGGTGGATCTCCGCACCGGGCACGGCCGAGGCCATGCTGCGGCCGATGCGCAGCCGGCCGGGCGCGCGGTCGGCGGCCTCGAGGAAGCTGCCCTTCTGCGGCGCGGCGTGATACATGTCACCCGGCTGAT
Organism: Actinoallomurus acaciae; assembly: GCF_042429965.1. Classification (NCBI taxonomy): domain Bacteria; kingdom Bacillati; phylum Actinomycetota; class Actinomycetes; order Streptosporangiales; family Thermomonosporaceae; genus Actinoallomurus; species Actinoallomurus acaciae. Next base: position 15,833 of record NZ_JBHLZP010000139.1, on the reverse strand, counting down.
TTCCGGCGATGAGGTCGAGCATCAGCGCGGCGTCGCGCACGGAACGGGCGATCGGGCCGTTCGTGGCGAGACCGGCCAGGTCGGGCACGATCGGGCCGTGGCTGACCCGCCCGCGCGTCGGCTTGATGCCGAACAGGCCGCACACGCTGGAGGGAATCCGGATCGACCCGCCGCCGTCGCTGCCCTGGGCGATCGGCGCGAGGCCCGCGGCGACCGCCGCGGCGGCTCCCCCGCTCGACCCGCCGGCGGACCGGGACAGATCCCATGGGGTACGCGCCGGGGGCGCGACGTCGTTCTCGGTATAACAGGGCAGCCCGAATTCCGGGGTATTGGTCTTACCCAGCAGAATCGTGCCCGCCTCACGGAGCGACGTGACGACGTTGTCGTCGGCGAATCCGCGGAAATCGTCGAAGGCGGCCGAGCCGAGCGTCATCGGCACGTCCTTCACCATGTTCAGATCCTTGATGGGCACGGGCACACCCAGCAAAGGCGGCGTGTCGCCCTGCGCGACCGCCTTCTCGGCGGCTTTGGCCTGTTCGCGCGCGATGTCGGCGGTCACCGTCACGAACGCGCCCACCCGATCGCCCAGCCGGTCGATACGGTTCAGGTAGTGTTCGGTGACGTCGACGGGTGAGAGTTCGCGGTCGCGGATCGCGGCGGCCTGCTCGCGCGCGCTGAGGTCATGAATTTGGGTCACAAGTGAAGACGGTACGCCCACCGAAAGTTGCACGGCCAACTTGGGGGATGATGCGAAATCTACCCCTGTCGCACCTGCGCTAATCAACGACTCAGGGGGACAAAACTGTCGACATGGCACGACTAGGCACTTGGCGCGAAGCCTCGTTACCCTTCCCCAAGGAAGATCATGTTCGGTGCCGTCGATCGAGCAGGGAGTGTCGGAAATGGCCCCTGTGGAGCGGGATACGTCCACCCATACCTCCACACGCGAGCAGGATGACGCATCCCAGCGACCGGACGACCGGGAGGCCGGTCAGGGTCGTTCGGGCGGGGAGGAACAGAGCCCGTTCGAACGCCCCAAGCAGGAGACGTACGGCGACATGATCGGTGATCCCCAGGTTCAGAGGTGGATCCGCCGGTCCGTCGCGGCGCTGGCCCTCGGGCTGCTGTTCGCGCTGCTGGTCAATCTTCCGGTCGGTCTCCTGGTCGCCATCGCGGTGGTGGTCGCGGACGTCGTCCTGAAGAACCGCAAGGAGTCGAGCGTCGAGGCCTGGCGCAAGCCGTCCGTCGCCGAGCGCAAGACCGAGCGGCAGCTGCGCGGCATGGAGAAGTCCGGCTATCGCGCCCTGCACGCCCGCGCCGTCCCGCGCGACGACGAGGGCGTCAGCGACGGGCAGATCGACCACCTGGTGATCGGCCCGACCGGCGTGTACGCGGTCGACTCCGAGAAGTGGGACAAGCGGCTGCCGGTGCGCGCGATGTCGCACCGCAAGCTGTTCCTCGGCCCGTTCAACAAGAAGGAGCGCCTCGACGAGGCGCGCTGGGAGTCCGATCAGGCCAGCAAGCTGATCAGCGGTCAGCTCGGCTACGAGGTGCCGGTGCAGCCCTCACTCGCCATCTACGGCCCGGCCATCTCCTGGAAGGTCCTGATGGTCCGCGACGTCGACGTGTACTCCGGCGCTCGCGCCCGCAACTACCTGCGGCGGCGCCCGAAGATCCTCTCCTCGACGGACATCGACCGCATCTACGAGGCCGCCGAGCAGGTGCTTCCCCCGAAGTACCCGTCGGACGACGACTAGGTCAGGCCATCTCGCCTCGATCCGACACCGGCGGTACCTCGACGACGAAGAACAGGAAGCTGGTCCTGGTCGAGAGGTCATGGAAGCCGTCGGGGAACAGTTCACGGGCGGCCGGGTCGGGCTGCGGCTCGCTGATGGCGGAAAGGCGGAAGCCGGCGGTGGCGAAGGCATCGGTCATCGCGTGCAACGGCCTGCGCCAGAACCTCATCGGGACGGACCGCCCGTCGAACGTCCAGTCGAAGGTGTAGCTGGTGGTCGCGAAGTAGTCGGGCCGAGGTTCCCGGATCGTGTAGGCCACGAAAGGGTGGTCCACCGACGCGATCAGCCGGCCGCCCGGTCTGAGCACTCGCCGCAACTCGGCCAGCGTCGGCCCCCAGTCCTCCAGGTAGTGCAGGACCAGCGACGCGACCACGTCGTCGAACGTACCGTCGTCGAACGGCAGAGGGTCTCTCAGGTCGGCCACGTGCAGGGCCGCGTCGTCCCCGAGCCGCCGCCTGGCCAGCGCCAGCATCCCGGCGCTGGCGTCGATGCCGGTGACGACGGCGCCGCGGTCGCGCAGCGCGGCGGACAGCGGGCCCGAGCCGCAGCCGGCGTCCAGGATCCGACGGCCGGTCACGTCCCCGGCGAGGGCCACCATCGCGGGCCGCTCGTAGTACGCGTTGACGAGGTTGTTCTCGGTCTCGGCCGAGTAGCCCTCGGCGAAAGCGTCGTAGTCGTTCACCTGGCGCCGATCCGCGGACCGGGCGAGGCTCTCGGGCACATCGGATGCGCGTTCCATCGTCGCAGCCTAGGCAGTCACATGATCCGCCGGACAGGCTTCAGGTCAGCTTGGTGGTGCCGCCGAGGATCGCGACCAGCGCCGGCTCGCCCTCGCGTACGTCCAGGTCGACGCCCAGGGCGGCCAGCCGTTCGCGCACCCGTACGGGCTCGGGGTGGCTGGCGCCGAACGCCGTCAGCGGCACGACCGGCAGGCGGCGCGCCGGATGCGGCGTCCTCCCCCAGTCGATCAGAAACGGCACGACGGCCTCGTACGGGTAGGTCAGCCGCCAGCGCAGCACCTCGCCGTTCGGCGTGCGGCGTGACAGCGGCTCGATCGGGCCCGGGTCGTAGCCGAGCGTGCGAGAGCGTGCGACGCGCGCCTCGATGTCGGCGGCCCGCACCGCCCAGCCGGCCAGCCGCGGCTCGGCCAGTTCGTCGATGCCGAACGGCCGGGGCCCTTCGGGCTCCGGCTGCTCCGGATCCGGGCCGATGATCTCCAGATAGCGGAGTTCGCCCAGGCCGAGGAGGTGGTTGCGCGTGCCGACGCCGGGATGCGGCCCGCCCTCCACCGGCCGTACGCCGGTCAGCTTGCCGATCTGCCGGACGCTCTCCTCCAGGTCCGGCGTCGCGTAGACGAGATGGTCGAGTGTCATGACCGTCCTAATCGTGCCCGCCATGCAAGACGCACTGTCTCAACTCTGTGCTTCTACCCCGTACGATCGGAGTCTGAGCACAAGGGATGGAGAGGTCATGCCGCCGCTGAGGTCACGAACGGTTACGCACGGCAGGAACATGGCGGGAGCACGGGCGCTGCTGCGGGCCACCGGTGTGGCCCGTGAGGACTTCGGCAAGCCCATCGTCGCCGTCGCCAACAGCTTCACCGAGTTCGTGCCGGGCCACGTACACCTGCGCGAGGTCGGCCAGGTCGTCGCCGCCGCCGTCAAGGAGGCGGGCGGGGTGCCGCGCGAGTTCAACACCATCGCGGTCGACGACGGCATCGCCATGGGGCACGGCGGCATGCTGTACTCCCTCCCGTCCCGCGAGCTCATCGCCGACTCGGTCGAGTACATGGTCAACGCGCACTGCGCGGACGCCCTGATCTGCGTCTCCAACTGCGACAAGATCACACCGGGCATGCTGATCGCGGCCATGCGGCTCAACATCCCCACGGTGTTCGTCTCCGGCGGCCCGATGGAGGCCGGCAAGCCGGTCGAGGGCACCACGAAGCTCGACCTGATCGACCCGATGATCGCCGCCGCGGACGAGTCGGTCTCCGACGACACGCTCGCGCAGATGGAGGAGAACGCCTGCCCGACCTGCGGGTCCTGTTCGGGCATGTTCACCGCCAACTCCATGAACTGCCTGACCGAGGCGATCGGCCTGGCGCTGCCCGGCAACGGCACGATCCTGGCCACGCACGCCGCGCGCAAGGCGCTGTTCGAGGACGCCGGCCGCCGGGTCGTGGAGATCGCCAACCGCTACTACGGCGGTGACGACGACTCGGTGCTGCCGCTGAACATCGCGACCCGCGACGCGTTCGAGAACGCCATGGCGCTCGACGTCGCGATGGGCGGTTCGACCAACACGATCCTGCACCTGCTGGCGGCGGCCCGCGAGGCGGGCGTCGACTTCGGCCTGAAGGAGATCGACGAGCTGTCGCGCCGCGTGCCGTGCGTCTGCAAGGTCGCGCCGGCCACCGCGAAATACCACATCGAGGACGTCCACCGCGCCGGCGGCATCCCGGCCATCCTGGGCGAACTCGACCGCGCCGGCCTGCTCAACCGTACGGTCCACACGATCCACGGCGACTCACTCGGCGCGTTCCTGGACGCCTGGGACGTGCGCTCCGACAGCGTGTCGGCGGAGGCGACGGAGCTGTTCCACGCCGCGCCCGGCGGGGTGCGCACCACCCGGCCGTACAGCCAGAACAACCGGTGGGAGCAGCTCGACCTCGACCGAGCCGAGGGCTGCATCCGCGACGCCGAGCACTCCTACACCAAGGACGGCGGGCTGGCCGTGCTCTACGGCAACCTCGCCGTGGAGGGCGCGGTCGTCAAGACCGCGGGCGTGGAGGAGGCGCTGTGGCACTTCGAGGGCCCGGCGGTGGTGTTCGAGAGCCAGGAGGACGCCGTCGAGGGCATCCTCGGCGACCGGGTCAAGCCGGGTGACGTGGTCGTGATCCGCTACGAGGGACCCAAGGGCGGTCCGGGCATGCAGGAGATGCTCTACCCCACGTCGTTCCTCAAGGGCCGTGGCCTCGGCAAGGCCTGCGCGCTGATCACGGACGGCCGCTTCTCCGGCGGCACGAGCGGCCTGTCGATCGGGCACGCCTCACCGGAGGCCGCGGGCGCCGGCGACATCGCCCTGGTCGAGGACGGCGACCGCATCGTGATCGACATCCCGGGCCGCGAGCTGCGCCTCGACGTGCCGGCCGACGAGCTCCGCACCCGCCGCGAGCGCCTGCTGAAGGACCTGGGCTCCTACCGCCCCCGCGACCGACGCCGCCCGGTGAGCGCGGCGCTCCAGGCCTACGCCGCGATGGCGACCTCCGCCTCCACGGGCGCCGCCCGCGACATCTCCCTCCTCGGCGGCGCGTCCTAGGGAGTCGGCACGCTCCGGTCAGTCGAGCCAGGGGCGGAAGCCGTCGACCGTGATCGTCTTTGCGGCCGGAGTGCTGGAGCTCCAGTCGATGACACGGCTTCCGCCGCCGTTCGGCAGTGTTATCCGGATCTTCGACGGGCGCGCGTGGTGGCCGCTTCCCGTCGCGAAGGTCAGGTCGAACACGGCCTGCCTGTCGGGTCCGACCTCGGTGGTGAGCCCTACGGCGCCCTTGCGGAAGCGGTAGGAGAGCGCCTTACCGTTCTCGTCGAGCAACCCGATCTTCGCGTAGCCGGTCAGCGCGCAGGTCTCATCGCCCTCGGCCGTGACGGACAGCGGCTGGTCCAGCCCGTCGTCCGTCTCGTACGGATGAGCGAACGCGACGGTAAGCCGATCCGCGGTGAATGAGCAGGCGTGCGGCTGCGCGCCCGCCGCGGCCTGCGCCGACGCTGCCATGGCGGCGACTGCGGCTACGGAGGCGGCTCCGGCGACGGCGATCGTCATGCTGGTCTTCACCTGTGAACACTCACTCTCCGATGAGAACGATCCCGCTGTGAACGAGAGGGACGGGGAGGCCGTCCCGTTTAGTCAGACAGCGGCGACACCACAAAGGTTTACTCATCGGAGAAATCCGTCCGAAAGGCGGCGGTCAGGGCCGCCGCCTGAGGATGTTGATGACGATGCAGCCGAAGACCTGATCGCCGTCCTGGTTCACCAGGTCAGCGCGGGTGTGGACGAGACCCCGGTCGGGCTTCGACCGGCTGGTGCGGGCCTCGAGGATCTTGACCCGGAGCGTGAGCGTGTCGCCGGGGCGAACCGGCTTCAGCCACCGCAGCTCGTCGACTCCGGGCCCGCCGAGGCTCGAAGTGTGCGACAGGTAGTGGTCCGCGAACAGCCGCATCATGACCGCCGCCGTCTGCCAGCCACTGGCGATCAGACCGTCGAACGGGCCGTCGGCGGCCGCCGTGGGGTCGACGTGGAAGGGCTGCGGGTCGTACGCCTCGGCGAACCCGATGATGTCGGATTGGCTGAGCGTCGCGGAGCCGTACTCGTACTCCGACCCGGGCACGTAGTCCTCGAAGAATCGGTCGATCCTGGTCCGGTCGAACGCGGTCTGGTCCATGCCGCTGAGGGCCCTCCGTACATCGTGGTCTTCATCCGAGCGATCCCGTAGACAGTGTCTACCCTAACGAAGACGGCCCTTCAGCGCCGGATGGCGCCGGCGAGTTGCATGAGGCCGTAGGAACGGCGACGGACGGACGAGAACCCGGCCGCCGCCAGGCCCTCGGTGAGCTCGCGGGCCCCGAACATGCGGATGCCGGTCGCACCGCTCAGGGCTCCCAGGCCCGGCCCGAGGAGCGGCAGTCCCGGCCGGTGCGTCGTCAGCACCACCAGGCGCCCGCCCGGGCGGAGCACCCTGGCCATGCCCGCGAGGGCCGCCCAGGGGTCCGTGAACAGGTACAGGGCGCCGTAGCAGCACACCGCGTCGAAGGCCGCCTCGGCGAACGGCAGGTTCACCGCGTCGCACCGGACGTAGGCCACCTCCGCCGTCCCCGGGGCGGAGGCGGCCGTGTCGGCCACGGCGCGGCTCAGCATCGTGGCCGACGCGTCGGCGCCGACCACGAGGCCGCCGTCCGTGACGCCCTCGGCCAGCGCCCGGGTCACGTTCCCCGGGCCGCAGGCCACGTCCAGGACGGTCGCGCCCGGTGTCGCGGCCAGGTTCAGCCACGCGCGGGCCAGGGCGTACTCCTGCTCCGTGCTCGGCCCGAGCGGGCCGCCCTTGGCGAGCCCGAAGACCACCGGCCGCCACGCCTGCTCGTAGATCCGTGGCAGCCCGGCGGAGCGCATCAGCCGCTGCGCGACCGTGTCGTGCGTCTCCGACTCATCCGACTCATCCAGCAGGTCCAGATAGCCGCGGGAGACCTCCGGGCGCACCGGGGGCGACGCGAGCAGCTTCAGCACCCGGTCCAGGGCGCCGTCAGAGACCATCGTCGCCGGGGTCCGCCGGCCGGGAGACGATCGTCAGCCCCGTGTAGGCGGCCGTGAAGGACAGCGTGTCCACGGTCAGGTCGACCGAGCGGCTGATCGCGCGGGAGCCGTGACCGACGTCCGCCTCGTTGCGCAGCAGGATCGGCCGCGCGGCGTCCGAGGTCGCATGCTGCAGCGCGGCGCACATCTTCCGCGCGTGCAGTGGGTCGACCCGTGTGTCGCTCTCGAACACCGTGAACAGGGTGGCCGGGTAGGCGACGCCCTCGCGTACGCGGTGGTAGGGCGAGTAGGCGTAGAGCCACTCGAACTGCTCGGGGTCGTCGGCGGAGCCGTACTCCACGTTCCACGTCTGGCCGAGGCCGAACCTCTCGTACCGCACCATGTCCAGCAGCGGCGCGGAGCACACCGCGGCGGCGTACAGGTCCGGTCGCTGGGTGATCGCCGCGCCGACCAGCAGGCCGCCGTTGGAGCCGCCGGAGACGGCCAGCCGGTCCGGGCTGGTCCAGCCGTCGGCGATGAGCTTCTCGGCGGCGGAGTGGAAGTCGTCGAAGACGTTCTGCTTCTTGTCCAGCATGCCGGCCCGGTGCCATTCCTCGCCCTCCTCCGAGCCGCCGCGCAGGTTGGCCACGACGAACACGCCACCGGCCTCCACCCACGCGAGCGTCGTGGCGGAGTACGCCGGGGTCAGCGGGATGTTGAAGCCGCCGTAGCCGTACAGGATCGTCGGGCGCGGCCCGTCGCCGGGGCGTGCGACGACGAGCATCCGCACCTCGGTGCCGTCGTAGGAGGTGTAGGCGACCTGCCGCGTCTCGACGTCGGCGGGCACCTCCACCGCGCCCGGCGCCGACGCCCAGAGGGACAGTTCGCCGGTACGCGCGTCGAAGCGGTGGACCGAGACCGGCGTGGTGTTGTCGGTGTAGACGAACCACGCCTCGTGGCCGCCCTCCGGGCGTTCGCTGATGCCGCCGAGCGTGCCCAGGCCGGGCACCGGGACCTCGCCGATGCGCGCCCCGGTCTCCAGGTCGTGGATCGTGATCTCGCTGAGCGCGTGGCGGGTCCAGCCGGCGAGCAGCACGGGCCGGTCGAGGTCGTCGAGGATCGCGAAGTCGGACAGGACCGCCTCGGGGTCCTCCGGGATCAGGTCGCGCCACGTCTCGTACGACGGCGAGGCCGGGTCCGTCACGCACAGGCGGCTGCGAGGGGCGTCGCGGTCGGTGAAGACGTACGCGCGGCCGTCACGGCCCACGTAGAGGCCGGTCTCCGCGTCGACGCCCTCCTGCACGGCCGTCAGCTCGGGGGCCTCCAGCGGCGAGGTGCGCAGGTCGCAGATCCACAGGTCGTTGCGCGGCGCGGTGCCCTGCGAGGCCGACAGCGTGAGCCAGTTGCCGTCGCGGCTGACCGAGACGCCGTAGTAGTTGGTCTTCTCCAGGCCCGCGCCGAAGATCATCACATCGTCGGTCTCCGGGTCGGTGCCGATCCGGTGCAGGTAGACGCGCCGGTGGTACTGATCTTCGCCGGCGGGCACCTGGTCGGCGGGCAGGCGCCGTACGTAGTAGAAGGCCTCGCCGCCGGGCAGCCACGCGACCGGGGTGTAGCGGCACCGGTCGATCGGCCCCTCCACCCGCTCGCCGGTGGCGATGTCCATGACGTACAGCTTCGACTCCTCATCGCCCCCGTGGGAGAGCTGGTACGCGAGGAGCCGGCCCTCCTTGTCGGGCTGCCAGGAGTCGAGCGTCGTGGTGTGGGTGGAGTCGAGCGCCATCGGGTCGATGAGCGCGCGCTCGGTCCCCTCGGGGTCGACCGTGTAGAGAACGGCGTGCTCCTGCTCGGCCGTACGGCGCATGAAGAACTGCCGCTCGCCGCGCCAGATGGGCGTGCTCACGGTGCCGGCGCCCAGCAGTTCGCGGATGCGCGCGCGCAGGCGGTCGCGGCCGGGCAGCCCGTCCACCTCGCGATGGAACAGCTCGTCCTGTTCCGTCAGCCAGGTCTTGGTCTCCTCGCCGTGGGGGTCCTCCAGCCAGCGGTACGGGTCGGGTACACGGTGGCCGTGGATCTCCTCGACAAGGTCCTCACGACGCGCGGACGGATACGACTCTCGGGTCATGACCAGACTCTACGAGGTCGTCATGCGGGACAGGACCAGGCATGGCGGTTTAATGCCAAATGTTCGACACCAGGCTTTTTGCCGATACCGACCGGGCCGACCTGCTCTTTCCGTGTGCCCGTACGCGGCGGTTCCGCCATGGGCGGACATCGACCGGGGCCTGGGGCGTTCGTGGCCGAATGATGACGGACACCGGTGGCGCCGCAGGGCCCGGCGAGGCCGGGGAGCCGTAGCCTGGGCGTTGCGTGTCGATCGGGGGGTTGGACATGAGGGGTTACATCGCGCTCATCGCGGTTCCGGCGCTGGCCGCCACGGGGGCCGTCCGGCCGGCGTACGCGGCTCCGTCACCGGGGGCCGACGTGCGGATGGAGTACGGGCATCCGGAGATCGCCAAGGACAACTCGGGCGTCACGTGGCACTGGGTGCTCACGAACCAGGGCTCCACGGGCGCCGAGACGGTCGTCGCGACCCACCGGGTCTCGGCCGACCAGAAGATCGTCGGGGCCTCCCAGCCATGCGCCGCGAGCCAGGCGGTGGGCGACATCGTGTGCCGGTTCGACTCGATCAAGCCCGGGGAGAGCCGCACCGGCTGGATCAAGACGGCGGTGGCCGCGACGGGCGGCACGCTGCGCGTCAACGCCCAGGTGACATGGCGCGAGACGCCGGGCATCCTGCCCGGCATCGGCGAGCCCTCCCCGGTGGACGCCGGCGTCTCGGCCATCGGCTCTCAGGGCGTCTCCGCACCGGGCGCGGGCGGCCCGGCAGCCGGTCCGGGCGTTCGTTGATCGATCCAGGATCAAGACCCCTTTACAGCGATTGCGGTCTTATGGGGTAGCGAAATCCGCATCTCAGCGGCCACACTGATTTCAGTTCGAGTATCACCCGTGAGGAGGTCCTCGTGGCGGGTGCGCTGGTGCTGGAGATCGTTAAGCCTCGTCCCGAGGCGCGCTGGAGCGTGCCCCGCGGGGCTGCCGGCGCCTGCGTCCCGGAGGCCGTCTGATGCGACAGGTACTACTCCTCAACGCCACCTACGAACCGCTGACCACGCTGCCCCTGCGACGTGCCGTCTGTCTTGTCCTCCGGGAGAAGGCGGAGATCGTCCACCACGACGTCTCAGGTGCCCGCCTGCACTCGGCGACCGTGGTGGTCGAACTGCCGTCGGTGATCCGGCTGCTCCGCTACGTGCGGATCCCCTACCGACAACGGGTGCCGCTCACCCGGGCGGCTCTCATGAGGCGCGACAACTTCCGCTGCGCCTACTGCGGCCAGCGCGCGGAGACGATCGACCACGTGATCCCCCGGAGCCGCGGCGGAAAGCATCTCTGGGAGAACTGCGTCGCCTCCTGCACCCCCTGCAACCATCGCAAGGCCGACAAGCTGCTGGAGGAGCTGGGCTGGCAGCTTCCGGTCGCGCCCGCCGTCCCCCGCGGCGCCCACTGGCGCCTCATCGGCCTCATCCACGACGGCGACCCCCAGTGGGCGCCCTATGTCCGCGAACCCGCGGCCTGACGGACGACCGGCGCCCGACGTATTCTGGGCGGGTGCCACGCTATGACTACCGCTGCCGCGCGTGCGGCTCCACGTTCGAGCTGAGCCGCCCCATGGCCGAGGCCACCGCCCCGGCCACCTGCCCGGACGGGCACGACGACACCGTCAAGCTGCTGTCCACCGTCGCGGTGACCGGCGGGGCGGCCGCCCCGCCGACGTCCGGCGGCTGCTGCGGAGGCGGCTGCTGCGGCTGACCGCCGAGGTCGGCGAGCGAGCGCGGGTCCGGCGAATCCCACGCGAGACGAACGGGACGTCAGACCCGCCCCAAGCGCTTGCCGAAGTAGACCGTGACCGTCGGGCCGGTGACCCGGCGGTCGAGCTCCTGCCAGCCCGACGAGCGGTACAGCTCCATCGCGACCGGCTGTTTCACCGTCGTGTCCGCCTGTAAGGCGTGGTAGCCCAGCTCCACGGCCCGCTCCTCCAGCACCGTCACCACGGCCGCGCCGTACCCTCGGCCCTGCTGGTCCGGGCGTACCCGTAACCGGACCATCTCCGCGACCCGGTCACTCACCCGCCGGAGGCCCCCGATCGCGGCGATCTCCCCGGCGACCTCGCCGACCAGGAACTCGCCGCCGGCCCGCAGGTAGACGCCCTCCACATCGGCCAGGTCGTCGTCGTAGTACACCCCGTCACCGGGCCGCAGGCCGACCTGGGCCAGGCCCTCTTGGTGAAGGGTGAGAACCGCGGCGTGGTCGGCCGGTGCGTAGCGGCGGATGCGCATCGCGCAGAAGGTCCAGACAGGCGGGTTCACCCGCCGGCGCCTCGGTGCGCCGGCGTCGAGCACGCGTGCCATCGGTCAGGTCTGCTTTTCGCCGGTGACGCTCTTGGTCGGTGCCGTCAGGACCTCGCGGAACTCCTTCGTCTCGCTGGTCTCGCCGTACTTCGCGACGGCGGCCCCCACGAGCTGACGGGCGCGCTGGGCGATGATGTCGGTGAACTGACCCGACGACAGGGCGAGCACGGTCTCCTTGGCCGTGCGCAGCGCCGCCTCCGGCTCGCCCTTCTGCAGCCGGCACGTCGCCCGGTCGAGCCAGATGAGGGTGCGGTCGAGCTCGGACGTGGAGGGATAGAGCGTGAGCGCCCGGCGCAGCGCCTCCTCGGCGTGCGTGTGGTCGCCCATGTTGGTGTAGGTGTCACCGATGTGGAAGGCCAACTGCCGCTCGGTGTAGCCGAACGCCGTGTCGGCCACGTGCTCCTTGCCGAGCTGGCCGAAGACGGCCTGGCCGCGCGCGATGGCGCGTTTGGCGCTGCCGGCGGCGTCGGTACGGCCGCGTTTGACGAGCATGCCGAGCGCGCGGGCCTCGACGATCGGGGCCATGGCGGCGGCGGCGCTCGGCGTGCGGCCGGCGAGGTCCTGGGCGCGCCGGGCCAGGTGCAGCGCCTCGCGCGGGTCTCCGTAGTACATGGGCACCAGCGACTCGCGCACGCTCACCCACGACCGCAGGCTCCGGTCGCCGGTCTCGTCGGCGGCGGTACGCGCCGTACGGAAGAACGAGCGGGACAGGCGGTGGTCGCCGAGATTGATCATCAGGGCGCCGGCCAACCCGGACAGCTGGGCGGCGAGCCGGCAGAGGCGCTCTTGGAGCTCGATGGGCTGCCGCTGCTCGCACATGCGGCGTACTTCGCTGAAGTCGAGCAGGACGTCGCAGAGCAGGCGCAGCGGCGGCGTCGAGGTGTACTGCTTGCCGTACCCGAGCGCGGTCTCCTCCCACTGGTCGAGCATCGTCGGGGAGACCGACGCGTTGACCAGGGTGTCGTCCATCTTGCGGCGGACACCGTCCACCGCGCCCAGGATCTGGCCATCGAGCGCCACGCCCGCCCCGGCCAGGATCTGCAGAAGGGTTCGCCGAAGCACTGTCTCCTCCTCCTCTCCGGCGCCGCCGCAGGGGTCCTCGGCGCGGTACTGGACCCCGGTGATGAGCGGCACGGAGAACGGTTGTCGTGATGTCGTCCGGTCACGGTCGATGAGTAGCGTGTCGGGTTGGAGCACGACGCCGGGCTCGGGGAGACGGGCATGGGGGCGTCCGCAGACGCAAGGCCCCGGTAACCCGAGGTCGGTGGGCTCGGCGTGGTAGACGCGGCAAAGATCGTGCAGGTAGGCGGGGCCCGGCCGCTTGTAGCCGCTCTCGTACGCGGACAGGAGCGTCTCGCCCAGTTTGGGCGCCGGCCGGCCGTCGAGTTCGTACAGCGCACGGACCTGGGCCACGACGTCGGAGAGCGCGATGCCGTGGGCCAGGCGATGCGCCTTGATCTGGCTGGTGCCGTGGATCGGCGCGCAGACCTCGTAGATCTCCTGGGCGATCTGCGGAGGCGCGTGGCCGAGCGCGAGCCCGCGGGCACGGATCTGGCGGGCCAGATCCGCCTCTTTTCTCGGCGGCCCGGGTGTGTCGGGTTGTGTCATCTCCGGCCTCCTCGGGGGGAAGGAGCCGACCGGCTTTGTATGGGAAGGGAGACAACGAGCGTACGCAGCGTAACGCCAGCGTCGCCGTACGCCAACTAGATCACCGTGAAATTGCATGAGATGGGTCGCATCCTCGTGTCGGCGTCACAACTTCCTCATGCATCGGTGGAGGATCATTCCGCCCCGTCAGATGATCGTGCGCCGGACGCCTCCGGCGTTCCTTGACCCTCCCTGACGACCTTGCGATTCTCGCTGCGCGTAGCCGATCGCGTCCACAACGTGAAGGGAAGTCACGGTGATGCCGGATGAACGCCGGGTCGGATACCTCGAAGGCCTGGTACGCGAGTTAGCCGACCGAGGCCTGGTCGCGAAAGTGGTCCGTTCCCGTTCCGGACCGGCCTTCTGCCGGGTGGTCAACCCGGAGGCCGCGAGCCTGTCGGAGAACGTCATGTGCGCGCCGGCGCCCGGCACCGCGGACCAGCCCCCCTGGTACTTCTGGTGGTCCTGGGGGGAGCCGCTGCACGTTGTCGACGACCCGCACGGCGCGGCGGTGAAGGTGGCGCGGGTGCTGGAGTCGCGGCCCGGCTAGGGGGCCTTCGGACGCACGTTCGAGGGGGGAACGCGTCCCGCGGGACCGTGACCGGTGGCGCGGACTGACCGGTCCCGCGGGGCCCGTCCAGGGCGGGCGGCCCCGCTCCCCCGGGCACGAGAAGGCCGACCCCGGCACGTGTCCGGGCATGAGATGGCACACACCCGTACCGGCCGTCCGGGTCGTCCCGTTCGCTTAACATCGGAGACGCTCGCAGGCTAGGCGGTCCCGAGGACCGACCGGGGAGGGTCTTTCTGTGCTCGCGTCTTCCGCTGTCCCCATGATCTTTTTTGCGGACCAGGGCAACGCCGGGAGCTACTGCCGGAAGCCGATCACCACGGCCTGCCGGCTGACCTGGAACGTCAGCCACAACGGCGATGTCACCAGCACGTACAGCAACTGGATCGACACGCCCCTCACGGTCGCGCTGAAGATCGTCATTTCGATCGTCATCGCGATGCTCCTGCGCCGCGTCGTGAACCGGCTGATCACACGGATCACGATCCGGATGGCCGAGGGCACGATGCCCGAGCGCCTGCGCGAACGCACCCGCACCGTCTTCGACGGCAGCCCGGTGCTGATCAGCGAACGCCGCAGGCAGCGCGCGGAGACGATGGGCTCGGTGCTGCGCAGCATCGCCTCGATCATCATCCTCGGCAGCGCCGCGATCAACATCCTCCGCTACCTGCACCTGGACGTGACGCCGTTCCTCGCGAGCGCGAGCATCATCGGCGTCGCCGTGGCCTTCGGCGCGCAGAACCTCGTCAAGGACTTCCTCACCGGCATGTTCATGCTCCTTGAGGACCAGTACGGCGTCGGCGACGTGATCGACGTGGGCTCGGCCAAGGGCACGGTCGAGGCGGTGACGCTGCGCACGACACGGCTGCGCGACGTCAACGGCGTCGTCTGGTACATCCCGAACGGCGAGATCAAACGGATCGGGAACGAGTCGCAGAACTGGGCCCGCGTCGTGCTCGACGTGCCGGTGGAGTACGACGTCGACCTGGACAAGGTCCGCACGCTCCTGGCCGAGACCGCGGGCGCGATGGCGATCGACCCGCCCTGGGACGAGATCATCGTGGACGACCCGACGGTCTGGGGAGTCCAGGCGCTGTCCGGCGAGGCCGTGGTCATGCGCGTCGTGTGCAAGACGGCGCCGGGCAAGCAGTCGGACGTCGCCCGTGAGCTGCGCGAACGCGTGAAGAAGGCGTTCGACTCGGCCGGGGTGAACATGGCCACCTTCAGCGCCGCGTAGGGTGGGGCACGCCATGGCAGATGAAGTCACGTTCTACGAGGCCGTCGGCGGCGAGGAGACCTTCCGCCGGCTCGTCCACCGCTTCTACGAGGGTGTCGCGGCCGACCCGATCCTCCGCCCGCTGTACCCCGAAGAGGATCTCGGCCCGGCCGAGGAACGCCTGCGGCTGTTCCTGATCCAGTACTGGGGCGGTCCCCGCACGTACGGCGAACGGCGCGGCCACCCACGGCTGCGGATGCGGCATGCGCCGTTCCCGATCGGCGGCGCCGAGCACGACGCCTGGCTGGCGCACATGCGCGACGCGGTCGACGAGATCGCCCTCCCGGAGCCGCTGGAGAAGATGCTCTGGGACTACCTCGTCATGGCCGCCAACAGCATGATCAACAAGCTGGACTGAGAGTTCAGGAGCGGCCGAGGCTGGGTTCGGTCTCGGCGGCGGGTTTTCCCGTGCCGAGACGCCCGGGGACCAACAGGGCGGCGACCAGCGGGAACGCCACCGCGGTCGCGAACGCCGTGCCGTACGCCGTGCCGGAGACGAGCGCGCCGAGCACCGGCGGGGTGGCGGCGGCCAGCAGGTTCTGACCGGTGTTCTGGATGCCGAGCGCGCGCCCGGCCCAGGAGCGCCCGGCGTACTCCGCCACCGCGGTGAAGGCGAGCCCGTTCGTGGTCACCGTGAGCACGGCGGCGGCGAGCAGCGCGACGGTGGCGGCGGACGAGCCGGACAGCGCTCCCACCGCCAGCACGAGCACGATGACGCCGATCGCCACGGCGAGCGTCCGCATGGGCCGTACGCGGTCGCCCACCCGGTCCGACCAGTGGCCGACGGCGAGCCG
>NZ_JBHLZP010000138.1:0-17164 GCF_042429965.1 Actinoallomurus acaciae | reverse complement strand
GGGACGGCGCCGGGGACGTCGCGCGCCGCGACGTCATCCGGAGCGAGCAGAACGATCGCCCGGCGCGGCACACCCTGCTCCACCGGGACCGGAGCCGGAACGGGGGCCGACGCCGGGACCGGGGCCGATGCCGGAGGCGGAGCCGTGCCGGTGTCGGGCGGCAGCGAATCCGCGGTCGCGGTGGCGCGCCGGGGCGGCGTGACGGTCCACGATGGCGGGATCGGCCACGGTGGCGGCCCTGGGGAGAGGGTCATGTCGTGTCCTCCGGCGTCGTGCGGACACCGAAGCGCCCGCTCCGTGATCATGCGTTAGACCGAACCTATTGCATGATCACGGATCACGGGCGACCGACTCAGCGTTAGGGCCTGTCTCAACGCCCCGCCGTCCTCACGCGCGGTGGGGACTTCGAGACAGGCCCGAGGACCGCCGGGGTCGGATCAGTGGTAGGCGTGCTCAGGGGCCGGGAAGGCGCCGGACACGACGTCCGCCGCGTACTCCTCGGCCGCCGAGCGCAGCACACCGGCGACGTCGGCGTACTTCTTGACGAACTTGGCGGTGTGCGGCGTCAGCCCGGCCATGTCCTGCCAGACGAGGACCTGCGCGTCGGTGCCCGCCCCGCCGCCGATGCCGATGGTCGGGATGGACAGCGCGCCCGTGACCCGTTCGGCCAGCTCTGCCGGGACGCACTCCAGCACGACCGCGAACGCGCCCGCCGCCTCGAGGGCCTTGGCGTCGGCCATGAGGCGCTCGCCGGACTCGCCGCGGCCCTGGACGCGGTAGCCGCCGAAGACGTTCACCGACTGCGGCGTCAGGCCCAGGTGCGCCATGACCGGGATGCCGGCCGCGACCATCGCCTCGACCTGCGGGAGCACGCGCTCGCCGCCCTCCAGCTTGATCGCGTGGGCGCCGGCCTCCTTCAGGAAGCGCGTCGCGTTGCGCAGCGCCTCTTCCGGACCGGTCTGGTAGGACCCGAACGGCATGTCGGCGACGACCAGCGCCCGCGACGTGCCGCGGACGACCGCCGCGGTCAGCGGGATCAGCTCGTCCACGGTGACCGGCACGGTCGAGTCGTAGCCGAGGACGACCATGGCACCGGAGTCGCCGACGAGCAGCACCGGAATGCCGGCGTCGTCGAACACGCGCGCGGTCAGCGCGTCGTACGCGGTGAGCATGGGCCACTTCTCGCCGCGCTCCTTGGCCGCCGCGATGTCGCGGACGGTGACGCGGCGTCCGGTCTGGCCGCCGTACAGCGCGGTCGGCCGACCTTCAGATGCAGACATCGAAACCTCCAGCCTCGAGGCGCCGCTCTGGCGTCCCCGGACACACCGATGATTACACGCGCGCAACGGCCGGAACACCCCCGGAAATTTCCTGTTCATAAGAAACGGGACCGTTGCGTATCGATCGGGAAGAGATCCGTGCTCGGCGGTGTTCAGATACGCGACAGACTCGTATCGAATCCTTGAAGGGTCAGATGGATCCGCAGACCATCCACCGGAGACGCTGGACGATCCTGTACGTCCTCGTCGTCTGCCTTCTCGTCGTCGTGCTCGACAACACCGTCCTCAACGTCGCCCTGAAGACCATCGCCGACCCCGGCGAGGGCCTGGGCGCCTCCCAGGGGCAGCTCGAGTGGGCGATCAACTCCTACACGCTCGTCTTCGCCGGCCTGCTGTTCACCTTCGGCGTGCTCGGCGACCGCATCGGCCGCCGGCGGATGCTGATCATCGGCATGGTGCTGTTCGGCCTGTCGTCGCTGATCTCCTCCTACGCGCAGACGCCGGACCAGCTCATCCTGGCGCGCGCGGCCATGGGCCTCGGCGGCGCGGCGGTCATGCCGCAGACGCTGTCGGTCATCGCGAACGTCTTCGAGCCGGAGGAGCGGGGCCGCGCGATCGGCATCTGGGCCGGCGCCGTCGGCGTCGCGATCGCCCTCGGCCCGATCCTCGGCGGGCTGCTGCTCGACCACTTCTGGTGGGGCTCGGTCTTCCTCATCAACGTCCCGATCGTCATCGCCGGCGTGATCGCCATCGCCCTGGTCGTCCCCGAGTCGCGCGGACCGCGCATGAAGATCGACTTCGGTGGCGTGCTGCTGTCCATCGCGGGCCTGGTGCTCGTGACGTACGGGATCATCGAGGGCGGTGAGAGGGCCGCGGTGTTCGTGCCGCAGGTGTACGGCCCGGTGCTCGCCGGTATGGCGCTGCTCGCCGTGTTCGGCTGGTACGAGACCCGTATCGAGCACCCGTCCCTCAACGTCCGGCTGTTCCGCGACGGGCGGCTGTCCGCCTCGGTCGGCGCCATCGCGCTCGTGTTCTTCGCGCTCGGCGGCGTCGTGCTGTTCATCTCGCTGTACGTGCAGAGCGTGCGCGGGTACTCACCGCTGGGCGCGGGCCTGCTGACGATCCCGCTCGCGGTCGGCCAGTTGCTCGTCGCGCCGCGCAGCGCCCGCTTCGTCAGCCGGTACGGCGCACGGCGCGTGGCCGCGACCGGTCTGCTCATGGTCGCCGCCGCCCTGCTGAGCTACCACGTGACCGCCACCGTGGACAGCCCGATCTGGCTGCTCGAGATCACGTTCTTCGTGCAGGGCGCGGGAATGGGCATGGTCATGCCGCCGGCCACCACCGCCGTCATGTCGGTGCTTCCCCGCGACCAGGCCGGCTCCGGCTCGGCGATCAACAACATTGCCCGCCAGGTCGCGGTGGCGCTGGGCGTCGCCGTCCTCGGCTCGCTGGTCACCTCGATCTACCGTACGGGGATGAAGCCGCACCTGACGGCGCTGCCCGCGAGCCTGCGAGGGGCCGCGTCGGAGTCCATCGGGGCCACCGCGGGCGTCGCGGAGAGGCTCGGCCCGCCCGGCCGCGCCCTCCTGGGGCCGGCACACGAGTCGTTCGTGCACGCCATGCACGTGACGTCCGCCATCTCCTCGGCCGTCGCCCTCCTGGGCGCCCTCGTCGTACTCCGCTGGATGCCGGGTAAGAGCCCGGAGGAGAGCTTCGAGGTCTCGGCCGAGGAGCGAGAGCCGATCGAGGTGTGAGACGGTGATGCGCGATGAACCAGACGCGTGAACGCCCTCCCGCTCAGGTCGCCGAGGCGTCGCCCGGCGCCGGAGGCTCCGAGAGCGCCGGGAGGCGGCCGGGCCGCCCGCGCAGCGAGCGCGCCGACAAGGCGATCGTCGAGGCGACGGTGGACCTGCTCGCCGAGGAGGGCGGGGTGGCGGGGGTCTCGATCGAGGCCGTCGCCGCCCGCGCGGGCGTGGGCAAGACCACGATCTACCGGCGCTGGCCGAACAAGGAAGCGCTGATCATCGACGCCCTCGCCGCGCTGAAGGAGCCGTTCCCGCCCCCGGTCGGCGAGTCGGTCCGCGACGACCTGATCGCCATCGCCCAGGCCTTCGTGTCGAACAAGACGGACAAGAAGCGCCTCGACTGTTACTGGAGCATCCTGGGGGGCGCCGAGCGTTATCCGGAGCTGATGGGGCGCTTCACCCGCGAGGTCATCGAGCCCCGGCGCGACGTGATCCGCATGGTGCTGCGACGCGGGGTGGCGTCGGGCGAGCTCCGGGCGGACCTGGACGTCGAGACCACGCTCTGGCTCATCATGGGCACGATGGCCCAGCGGACGCGAGCGTTCGGCGTGGGTCCCGTACCGGACGACTTCGCCACCAGGGTGGTCGACGCCCTCATGACGGGCATCGCCGGGCGCTGAGTCCCGGCGCGCCCGTACGGCGGCGGCACGGCATCGCCGGGCCGCCGCTTCTTCATGCTCCGGGTCGTCGGAGCCGCCGGTCTCGTGCCCGTCCCTGCGAGGGGCGGGACCGGTCGCGTGAGCGATGCCTCGTCGATGCGTGTGACGGGACAATCGGATCTGTGATCAACTGGTGAGCGTGCTCTCGCAGTCAGCAGTCGACAATTGTGATTTGTCCGGTATTTAGTGGCTAATTAGACATACTTGACCCAGGGCAAGCGTGCGCGGCGGCGCCGAACAGCGGGACAACGGAAGGGTTCGTCAGCCATGGCCGATTCTTCGGCGAGAACGCTCGTGCTCGGCATCGGCCGCTCCGGCGAGATCCTGCAGTGCGGCCAGAACGCCCCCGGAGTCGTCGGCCGCGCCCCAGAGGACATCGTGGGCACCGACGCGGCCGCGCTGTTCTCCGCCGACGCCAAGGAGGTCCTCACCGGCCTGCTCGACGCCCTCGGCACCGAACAGGAGCGCACCGCGGTCCTCAGCGTCGTCGAGGACGGCGGCCCCCGCGACGCCGTGGTGACCGTCGTGCCGATGCACGGGCGCGGCGACGAGTCCGGGCTGATGATGATCCGGGTCGCCGTGACCGACCTGGAACGCTTCACCGACCCGGCGCTGATGCGCTGGGCGCTGCTGGACGACGCGCTGCCGCGCATCAGCGCGATGCTCGATCTCGAGCAGATGGCGCAGGAGCTCGCCGGCGTGATCGTGCCGCACTTCTGCAACTCCGCCGGCGTGCTCATCCGCGAGAGCATCATGGGCGCCGACGAGGTCCCCTCCTTCTCTCCCGAGGGCACGGCCGTGCTGCACCGCCTGGCCGTCGCCGCCGACAGCGACTTTCCCAGCTGGAGCGCGGCCTTCCCCGCCGGCGAGGTCCTCGCGTACCCGCCCGGCACCCCGTACGTCCGCTGCATGGCCACCAGCGCGCCCGTCCTCGAACCCCACCTCGACACCAAGGCCGCACGCGCGATCGCCCGCGCCTGGCGGCGCCCGCCCGTCGCGCGCCTGCTCGACGGCGTCTCCATGGTCCTGCTGCCGCTCATCGCCCGCGGCACGACCCTCGGCTTCATCGTCTGCACGCGCAGCGACGCGCACCGCGCCTTCGACGCGTACGACGTCGAGATCGGCATGGACTTCGCGGCCCGCGCCGCCCTCTACATCGACAACGCGCGCCGCTACAGCCGGGAGCGCGCCACCGCGCTCACGCTCCAGCGCAGCATGCTCCCCACCGGGCTCACCGCGCCGTCCAGCGTCGAGATCCGCCACCGCTACCTGCCGGGCAACCAGCTGATCGAGGTCGGCGGCGACTGGTACGACGCCATAGCGCTCCCCGGCGGGCGCGTCGCCCTCATCGTCGGCGACGTCGCCGGCCACGGCGTCCGCGCCGCGGTCACCATGGGCCGGCTGCGCACGGCGCTGCAGACGATCGTCAACCTGGAACTGTCGCCGGCCGAAGGGCTCCAGCAGGTCGACGCGCTGATGCGGGGGATCGGCGAGCGCGAACCCGCCTTCGCGACCTGCGTGTACGCCGTGTACGACGCCACGGACGGCACCTGTGAGATCGCCTCCGCGGGCCACCTGCCGCCGCTGCTGCTCCGGCCGGGCGGCACGAGCGAGTTCCTCGACGTCTCACCCGCGCCACCGCTCGGCGTCGGCGAGGGCATGATCGAGACCCGGAAGTTCACCATCGGCGACGGCGGCATCCTCGTCCTCTACACCGACGGGCTGGTGGAGAACCGCGGGCAGGACATCGACGACGGCCTGCTGCGGCTGCGGCGCGTGTTCGGCCCGGAGGCGCTGCTCAGCCCCCTGGAAGACCTCGCCAAGGCCACCCTCGACGGCGCGTACTCCGACCACGACCGCGACGACATCGCCGTGCTCATCGCCCGGCTGCGGCGCCTCCCCGAAGATCACGTGGTCACCATGACCCTCCCGGCCCGCCCGTCGGCGGTACGCGAGGCACGCGGGCGGGTGCGCGGAACGCTCGGCTCATGGGAGCTGGACGAGCTGTCCTTCACCGCCGAACTGCTGGTCTCGGAACTGGTCACCAACGCACTGCGGTACGCCACGGGCGACATCGGCCTGCGGATGCTGCTCGACCGCACCCTGGTCTTCGAGGTACGCGACGGCTCCGACGCGCTGCCCCGCGCCCGCCAGGCGGCCGACGACGACGAGAACGGCCGAGGCCTGCAGGTGGTACACCGCCTGGCCAAACGCTGGGGCGCTCGCCTCGAGGGCCAGGGCAAGGTCGTCTGGTGCGAGGTGGAGCTGCCCGGCGACGGCGACCGCGTCTTCGAGTCCTGGCCCGGCGAGGCGCTCCACCTCTGACCCCCGCCGCCTTCAAGAGCCGGACCTCGTGATCGCGCGAGTCAGGACGACTCGCGTATCGTCCGAAGCCGAAACAGGGCGAAACACGCGATGAGGTAGGGGGACGACGGTTCGTCTGGGGCAGGGCGCTCGGCCTTTTCAGGAGTCTTCCGCGCGGTGGGCGACCTCCTGCGGGCGGCTCCCGCGGCGGTCTCGCGAGGCGCGCTCAAGAACGGCGGGCGGACGTCGCGCACCGGTCTGGACGACCTCCGTACGCGGGCACGCCGTCCGCGGCGAGGGCTCCGGCGGCCGGTTGGACACCCGGCTCACCTACGATCCGGACGGCCGGTTCACCACCACGGTCACCGACTCCCTCGGGCACGTCACCACCTACCACCTGAACGAGGCGCACCAGGCGGTCGCCGAGGTCGACCCGCTCGGGCACCGCACCATCGCGGAGTGGGACGTTACGACCACCTGCCGGTACGCACGGACCCGCGCGGCCACACGACGCGTCACCGGTACGACGCCGCCGACGGACCTTGTCCGGGAAGGTCCTGACCTGGACCTACGAGTGGGGCGACGGTGACCGGCTCGCGTCTGTGACGACGCCCGCCGGACAATCGGTACGACCCGCCCAGGTGGCGGGTCGCCAAGGAGCCGTACGGGTCCGGGCGGCGTTGTCGAGCGGACCGTCTTCCGGTGGGACGGCCCCGTCCTCATCGAGGAGACGCACACCGTTTGGCGGCGCACCGGCCCCGCGACGTGGACGCTCTGGAACCATCGGCCCGGCACGTTCGAGCCCCTGACCCGGGTGGTGCGCGAGCAGTCCGACGGCAGCCGTGGACGAACGTCTCCACGCCATCGTCACCGACCTCGCCGGCGCGCCCGCCGAGCTCGCCGAACCCGGCCGGTGGCCTGGTCCGGATGCCCGCGGCGAACCTCTGGGGCGCTGCCCAGCCCCCTGCGCTGCCCGGGCCGGTACCACGACGCCGAGACCGGCCTGGACCACAACCAGCGGCGGTACTACGACCCCGTGGCAGCAGAAGATCGAGGTGAAGGCCGCCGTGCACCGGGGCCTCACGCCGGTGACGCTGCACGAGGGCGCGGGGATGGGCGCGCCGCACGGCGAGCCGGAGTTCAAGTGGGCCGTCGTCCCCGGTGCGAAAGGGGCTCCTGAGCTATGGGTCATGCCCGCCGACTTCGGCGCCAACGGCCGGCCGAGGGCGGAGCTGGCGTACACCCTGCTCGCCGGCGCCGAGGGCAAGGTCTACGCCGCCGGCTCGGGGACGGCACTGCCCGGCTTCCCCGTGATGATCAATCGGACGAGCGGGCATTTCGAACCCGGACCCGAGACGATGGTCATCGGCGAGGACGCGTTCGAGCGGGCGGGCATCGACCTCATGGCCTCGAACGCCTACTGAACGGAGACGGATGGACGAGCTTCCCGAAGCCGGCGAGGTGGCCCGGTTGCGGTCGCCGGCGCAGGTCGAAGCCCTGCTCGCCCGTACGGACGTGGCGTCCGCGCCGGTGGAGTGGTGGGAGGTGCTGCTCTCGGTCTGCAACACCGGGCTGGTGTCCACCGAGTCCGGAGCGGCCGACGGGAGGGAATGGGGCGCGGCCTTCGTCCGAGCGCTGGACCGGGCCCGCGAGACCGGCGCGCTGAAACCCGAGCAGACACTCCCGCGCAAGCTGACGGCCCAGGCGGCGATACTCCACTACTTCGGCGCCTCGGCCGAGGACCCGGTACGGGACCCGGAGCGGATGTTCGCCGGGTTCCTGGACGACATCGGCGTCTCACGCGACGCGCTGCTGCGTGAGCGCGACGAGCTCCGGGCGAAGCTGGCGGCCCGCCCGGGCGACCCGGCCCTGCTGCCCGAGGCCGTCCGGATGAGCCGCCTGAAGGACGCCCTCGGCTCGCTGGGCACGATCGCCGGCCACATCGCCGACCCGTCACTGCGCCGCGAGGCCGAGGAGTGGTCCGCGCTGGCCGCCCGGCCGGCCTGAACGCCGGCCGGCGCGGTCGGCGGTCAGGTGTCGGCCGCGGTCTGCTTCGTGTCGACCCTCGCCGGGTCGGGGGTGTGCGGGGCGGCGATCTCCCGCCAGCGGTTCGTGATGGGCAGGCGGCGGTCGCGGCCGAAGTTCTTCGGCGTGATCTTGGGGCCCGGGGGGTACTGCCGACGCTTGTACTCCGCCGCGTCGACCAGCCGGATCACACGTTCCACCAGCTCGCGGTCGTGGCCCGCGGCGATCAGGGCGTCGTGGCCCATGTCCTTTTCGACATAGTCGTCGAGCAGCGCGTCGAGGATGTCGTACGGCGGGAGCGAGTCGGTGTCGAGCTGGCCGGGCCGCAGCTCCGCGGAGGGCGGCTTGTCGATGATGTTCTGCGGGATCGGCGGCGTCGCGGAGGCGCGTACGAGCGGGGGCAGGCCGGCCGTCTGCGCGTTGCGCCACTCGGACAGCGCGAACACCGTCACCTTCGGCACGTCCTTGATCGGCCCGAACCCGCCGGCCGAGTCGCCGTAGAGGGTGGAGTAACCGGTGGCCAGCTCGCTCTTGTTCCCGGTGGTCAGCACCAGGTGACCGTGCTCGTTGGACAGGCCCATGAGGATGTTGCCGCGCACCCGGGCCTGGAGGTTCTCCGCGGCGAGGCCGGTCAGGTCGAGCTCGGCCTCGTACGCGTCGACCATGCCGCGGATCGGCACCGTACGCGCGTGGATGCCCTGCCGCTTGACCAGTTCCTCCGCGTCGGTGATGGAGTGCTCGCTGGAGTAGCGGCTCGGCATCAGGACCGTGTGGACGTTGTCGGGCCCGATGGCGTCGGCGGCGATCGTGGCGACCAGCGCGGAGTCGATGCCGCCGGACAGGCCGAGGATGACCGAGCGGAAGCCGTTCTTGCGCACGTAGTCGCGTACGCCCAGCACCAGCGCGCCGTACACCTCGCCCAGGTCGCCGAGCGGCTCGGCGCAGGGCGGCGTCTCCGGCGGGTACGGCGGGACCGGCGTGGACGACAGCAGCACCCGCTCGATCGTGATGGTCGTGCCGTCGTGCGCGTCGGCCGGCGTCTCGCCCGACTCGAACTCCGCCGGCGCGTCCGGCAGCTCGACGTCGGCCACCAGCAGGTCCTCGGCGAACTGCGGGCCACGGGCGAGCAGCTCGCCGGTGCCGGACACGACGAGCGAGTCGCCGTCGAAGACCAGCTCGTCCTGGCCGCCGACGAGGTTGACGTACGCCAGCGCGCAGCCCGCCTCACGCGCCCGCCGCGCGCACAGCTCCAGGCGTACGTCGTCCTTGTTGCGCTCGTACGGGGAGGCGTTCGGCACGACGAGCAACTGCGCCCCGGCCTCACGGGTCACCGTGACCGGCCCGCCATCCTGCCAGAGGTCCTCGCAGACGGCCACGGCGACGTCGACGCCGTGCAGGCGCAGGACCGGCAGCCGGTCGCCACGCACGAAGTAGCGGTATTCGTCGAAGACCCCGTAGTTCGGCAGATGGTGCTTTGCCGTACGGACCGCGACCCGGCCCTCGTACAGGACCGCGGCGGCGTCGAGCGGCGCGCCGGCCGGCTGCCCGACCCGGTCCACCACGTCGGCACGCCGGTCGAGGTATCCGGCCACCACCGGGATCGCGCCGAGCCCCTCGTCGGCGAGCCGCCGCGCGGTGGCGTCGAGCGTCTCGATGGAGGCGTCGACGAAGGACTTGCGCAGGACGAGATCCTCGACGGGATAGCCGGTGAGGAACATCTCCGGGAAGACGACGAGATGAGCGCCACGCCCGGCCGCGCGCCGGGTCCACTCGACGATCAGGTCGGCGTTCCCGGTGAGGTCGCCGACGGTCCCGTTCACCTGTGCGAGAGCGATGCGCAACTGTGCCACGGCATCGAGCCTAAGGCGTACGGGAAGACGCGAAGCACCCGGGCGACGGCCATCGACACCACGGTTGTCCACAGCAGAAAGAAGAAGAAAAAGAAGAACCGGCTCTGTCGCTCTTTCGGTGGTAACGGAGTGTATTGCCCTGTCACGCTGTGGCGTGCTTGAGATCAACCAGCTGGTCGATGTGATGTTTTCGGGCTTGTCCGGCCTGGTCATCGACGATGTGACGGACGAGGGTGAGCTGATCCGGGTGCGGGCTCGCAGCCGGCTGGTGCCCGTCCCGTGTCCGGGGTGTGGGCTTCGGACCGCCCATGTCCATGCCTGGTCCGAGCGGACGGTGACCGATGTTCCGGTCGGTGGGCGGCCGGTGGTGGTGAAGGTGCGGATACGGCGGCTCGCCTGCCGAGACTGGCGGTGCCCTCGGCGGACGTTCCGGGAGCAGGTTCCCGGAGTTCTGGAGCGGTATCAGCGACGAACAACTCGTTTGGCTGCCCAGGTCAGCGCAGTAGTACGAGAGTTAGCGGGCCGCGCCGGCGCCCGCGTGTTGCTCGCGCTGGGAGTACGGATCTCTCGCCACACGGCGCTGCGGAACCTCCTGCGGATCCCGCTGCCTGCTGTGGCGACCCCGCGAGTGCTGGGCGTGGACGACTTCTCGCTGCGGCGCTGTCGCACCTATGCCACTGTCTTGATCGACGCCGAGACGCGCCGGCGGGTCGACGTTCTGCCTGATCGCAGGTCCGAAACTCTTGCCACGTGGCTGCGTGAGCATCCGGGTGTCGAGATCGTCTGCCGTGACGGCGCCGCCGGCTACGCCGACGCGATACGCCAGACTCTTCCAAATGCCCTGCAGGTCGGTGACCGGTGGCATATCTGGCACAACTTCGCTCAGGCCGCCGGGAAGGAAGTGGCGGTTCACAGCGGTTGCTGGGCCAGCGCTTGCCGAGTGCGCAAACTCGACGGCGTAACGACCACCACCCTTACCCGCTGGCACCAAGTCCACGACCTCCTCGACGCAGGTGTCGGCCTCCTGGAGTGCGCCCGGCGGCTGAACCTCGCGCTGAACACCCGTCAAGCGCTACGCGCGAATCCCAGAGCCCGCGCAGATGCGGCGGGCACCGCAGTACCGCCCTACCCTCGTCGATCCATACCGCGAGTACCTGCGCAAACGCCGGGCCGAGGACCCCGCAGTGCCCGTTCTTCAGCTTCTGCGCGAGATCCGCGAACGCGGCTGCACCGGCAGCCAGAACCTCCTCTACCGCTACATCGCCCAAGGCCGCGTCGAGGACGACCGGCCAGGCATATCACCCCGCAGGCTCGCCCGGCTGCTCCTCAGCCGCCCGGACACTCTCCGGCCTGACCAGCGAGAACTCCTGGCCAAGACCACCAGCACATGCCCGGAGATGAGCCAGCTCGCCGCCTTGGTCCGCGCCTTCGCCCAGCTCCTGACCCCCGCCGACGGCAACGCCGGCCGGCTACAGGAGTGGATCAGCACCACGGAACAGGTGAACCTGCCGCACATCCACTCGTTCATCCGCGGCCTACGACTCGACCAATGCGCCGTCGACGCAGCCCTGACCAGCGAACACCACAACGGTGGCACCGAAGGCGTCAACACCAAGACCAAGCTGATCAAAAGACAGATGTACGGCCGAGCGGGCTTCTGCCTCCTGCGCCACCGAATCCTCCTCCAATAGCTCACCTTCGGTTACCACCGAAAGAGCGACAGAGCCGAACGTCTTACAGTCCCCCCAGCCGCTCACCGCGCTAGGTGTACTCGGCCATGAGGTTGGTGATGGCCGAGTGCTGAAGGGCTGTCAGTAGGCCCATTCGGTGGCGAGGGTGCGGTTGAGACGTCCGGTTTCTCCGTTGGTCCACGGGTAGTGCGGGCGGGTGGGCTTTTGGGCGGGCTCCCGGGTCGGCGCATGCCTGCGGGAGGCGCGGCTGATCCGGTGGCTCTTGGCGTTGTCGGTCAGCACGGGGTGGATGCCGTGGGTGGTGAAGAAGGCGGCGGCAGGGGTGAGGAAACCGGTGCGGCTGGTGTCTTTTTCGTCGGGCCGGATCTCGGCGTGGGCCAGGTGGGGGTGGTGGTCGATGGTGGTGCGGACGTAGCCGATGCCGCGGCCGCGGATGGTCTCGCTGTGGTCATGAGCGCGTCGGCCGCCACCGTCGGGGATCTTCTCGAGCTTGTTGACGTGGATGTGGATCAGGTCGCCTGGGGCGGGGCCCTTGTAGCGTCGGGCGCGGATCTGCTGTCCGGTCAACGGATCGCTGGCGGCCGGCGGCGGCATGTGGTGGCGGTGCGGGACCCTGGCGATGGTCTGGGTGAGGCGCTCCGGTCATGCGCGTGATCTGGCCCGGCCCGCAGCTCACGTCGGGCGGCCAGCGCCTGTTTCTCCATCGGGGCCGGAGGCTCGGGGCGGGCCTTGCGCGCGGCCTGGGTTCGGGGCGGGCTGGCTGTCAGCTTCGTGGTGCGGCGCAGACGGGGTCCGGTGGTGGGGGGCTCGGTGACGGCAGGGTGCGGACCTCCGGGATCAGCAGGGGGAACAGGGCCACGAGGACCTGGAGTATTCCCGCCGTCCACAGTGTCGCGTGCAGGCCGAGGTGGCCCGCGATCGGGGCGATCAGTACCAGGCCCAGCGGCTGGCAGGCGACCGCGCCCGCCCACTCGTAGGCGCTCACCCGGGACAGGGTGGTGGCCGGGATGTGCTGCTGGAGCGTCGTCTCCCACAGCGTGTTGAACAGCATCATCACCAGGCCGCCGAAGAACGCCGCCGCGGCGACGAGGCCCACGGTGAGGCCGGCCGCCAGTGTCAGGGTCGGGCAGGCGAACGCCACCATCACGATCAGCGCCGACCGCAGGGGGAACCGCGGCCGTACGCACAGGGCGACGATGCTGCCGCCCAGGCAGCCGATGCCGAAGGTCGCCGAGATGACCGCCCACGCGCCGGCGCCGCCGAAGGAGCTCGCGCTGACCGCCGGGCCGAGTACGGAGAAGCCGGCGTACAGCAGGTTCATCACCGAGGCCGCCAGGATGATGCTCCACACCCACCGCCGTGACCGGAACTCCCGCCACCCGTCGGCCAGGTCGCGTCCGAACCGGCACCGGTCCAGGCGGACCTTGTATCGCAGCCGGAGCCGGGACAGGCACGCGGCGCTGGCCGCGAAGGTGACCGCGTCGACGCCGATGGCCCAGCCGGGGCCCACCGCGACGACGAGCACGCCCGCGACCGCCGGGCCGGCGATGAGCGAGCCGGACAGGGCCAGCACGCGCAGCGCGTTGGCGGGCTGGCGCTGCTCGGGCGTCGTGGTGGCCTGGATGAGGCCGGGCACGGCGGGCATGAACATGGCCGCCGCGAAGCCGTGCACGACTTGGAGCACGAGCAGTTGCCAGACGCGGGCCGCGCCGGTGATCAGCAGAGTCGCCATGACGCCCTGACTGACGGTGCGCAGCAGGTCCGAGCCCAGCATGAGCACGTTGCGGGGGAGCCAGTCGGCGATCACTCCGCCGGCGAGCATGAACAGCACCTGCGAAGCGGTGCCGGCGGCGAGGACGAAGCCGAGGTCGGTCACGTGGCCGGTGAGGCCGAGAACGGCGAAGGCGAGGGCCGGCGCGACCATGCCATCGCCGAGCATCGACGCGCACTGGCCCAGAAAGAACCAGCGGAAGTTGCGCTCGCGCAGAACTCTCAGCCCGCTCGCCGGATCGGCCGAGCTTGATGCTTGCACTGTTCGGCTCGCGTGCCGTCTCTTCGGGTATCAACTTCCGAAGTTAGGCATTTTGGTGTTAGACGGTCAAGCTTTCCCTTCGGCCGCGTACGGCGGGAGCGAGCGCCAGGGCGCCCGCCCCGGACACCGCGCACAGGGCGGCGCACGTCACCCACGGCAACCATGTGCCGTGCCCGAGCAGCCAGCTGCCGCCGAGCGGGCCGAGCAACGCCGCGACCGAGAACGCCGTGCCGTACAGCCCGCCGTAACGTCCGCGCAGGTGGGGCGGTGCGAGGTCGGCGATGATCGCTGATGACACGGCGGCGAACAACACCTCGCCCAGCGTCCACACCAGCACCGTCGCGGCGAACACCGGCGTCGAGCCGGCCAGCGCGGTGAGCCCGAACCCCAGCCCGACCGTGCCCATGCCCGCCGCCAGCACGCGGCTGGCGTCGCGGCGGTTCAGCCAGGCCACGGTCAGCGGCTGCACGATCACGATGCCGACCCCGTTGACCGCCATGGCCAGGCCGTACGCCTGCGGGGGCAGCCCCGCGTGCCGCATGGCGAGCGGCAACGTGGAGTAGGCCTGGAGGTAGACGAAGGCGTAGCCGAACACGATCAGCACCGACGCGACCGCCACCCGGTCGCGCAGCACGTCGCCGAACCCGCCCGGCTCACGGTCGGCGCGCCGCGTGCGCGTCTCGGGCACGGCGCGCCAGACCAGCACGGCGAACACCGCGCAGGTGACCGCGTCGATCCAGAACAGCCAGGAGAAGCCCGCGCGCGAGAGCGTGCCGCCGAACACCATGGCGACCGCGAACCCGAGGTTGATCGCCCAGAACAGCAGCCCGTACGCGCGGGGCCGGTCGGCGGGCGGGACCAGGTCGGCGACCAGTGCCTGTGAGGCCGGGCGGTAGATGTCGATGGCGACGCCGAGCACGAACACGACCGCGACGACCACCGGCGTCGCCGTGACATAGCCGAGCGCGACCATCGCCGCGGCGGTCGCCACCATGCCGCCGGTCAGCGTGGCGCGCCGCCCGACGCGGTCGGCCAGCACGCCGCCCAGCGCTTGGGAGAAGACCGAGCCCAGCCCGAACAGGGCGAGCACGGCGCCGGTCGCGGTGAGGGAGAACCCGCGCACGCCGGTGAGGTAGAAGGCCATGAACGGCTCGACCATCGTGCCGAGCCGGTTGACGAACGAACCCGCCCACAGGGCCCAGAACGCCCGGGGCAGGCCGCCGACACGTGTGTGGAGGAACGGGGGGAGCCGGGGCTCGGCGGGGGCGGGGAGTTGTTCGCCGACGGACGTCATGGAGGGATCGTCGCCGACGGGTACGACATTTTGCCATCGCTTTTCCGCCGCTTGGCGCGTGTGCGCCCCCACTGGCGGTGACGGCGGGCAACTGGTTGACTCGCCTCGGTGACCGGGTGGCCCCTGCCCGCCCGCCGAAGATCCGAACCCCTCGGAGGCACCGTGCACCCCAGCGCTCCGTCACGGCCGCCCGCCCTCGTGGCGATCGCGGCGCTGTTACTCACCGCGTGCGGCGCCGGCGCCGGCGGCGCGACCGTCCAGGGCGCACGCCTCATCGGCAGGGGAGTGCTCACGACCTGCACCCACCTGCCGTACGCCCCGTTCCAGTTCGACCGGCGCGGCACCGTCGTCGGCTTCGACGTCGACCTGATGGACCTCGTGGCGCGGCGGCTCGGCGTCCGTCAGAAGGTCGTCGACACCGACTTCACCGCGATCACCTCCGGCCAGGTGTTCGCGGCCGGCGAGTGTGACGTCGCCGCGGCCGGCATGACCATCAACGAGCGCCGGGCCGCCAAGGTCGACTTCTCCCGCCCCTACTTCGACTCCGGCCAGGTGCTGATGGCCCGCCGCCGGACCCAGGTCCGGCCCGAGGACATCGCCGGCGACCGCCTGCGGGTCGGCGTGGTCGCCGGCACCACCGGCCAGGAGTACGCGCAGGCGCACGGGTGGGCGCCCAAGGCGTACGAGAACTCCGTCACCGAACTCGGCGCGCTGCGCACCGGCCAGGTCGACGTGCTCGTCCAGGACGACCCGGTGGTGCGTTACTGGCTGACCGACCCGGACAACGCCGACTTCTCCATCATCGCGGGCGCGCGCACGCGCGAGCGGTACGGCTTCGCCGTCCGCCGGGGACGCAACCCCGGCCTGCTGCGCCTGATCGACCAGGTCATCGCCCAGAGTCGCGACAACGGCGACTATCGCCGCATCTACGAGAAGTGGATGGGGCCGATGCCCCCGGGCGCCGGCTGACCCGCCCCGAGCCCGTGCCGGGCCGGAACAGGTCACTCCTCTCGCCTCCACCGCCGCCGAGTGCTCGACTGGGTGAGGCCGTACGGGGGGAGTCGGTGCCATGCGCACGGCGGTGGTCCTGTCCGGGGGCGTCATGGTGCTGATCCTGGCGGTCGCCGTGTCCTGCGCCGCGCTGCGCTCGCCGGGCCGCCCGGCCGGGCCGGAGACCGTCGCCACGCGCTATCTGGGCGCCTGGGCGCTCGGCGACGTGGACGCGATGCGCCGCCTCGTCGACGATCCGCCCGCGGACTTCGCCGATCAGCACCGCGCGCTGTCCCGTGCGCTGCGCGTCGAGGACATCCACCTCGTGCCCGGCCGTCTCGTCCGCACCGGTGACACCGCGACCGAGGACTTCACGGTCAGCCGCGCGCTGTCCGGCGTCGGCGACTGGAGCTTCCACGCCGTGCTGCGCCTCGTACGCCGCCGCGGAGGCTGGCGGGTCGCCTGGTCGCCCGCGACCCTGTACCCCTCACTCGCCGAGGGTGGGCGACTCGTGCTCACCCGGCTCGGCACGGCGCCCTCCTCACCGGTCGCCGCCGACGGCAGGGGGCTGCCGGCGGGCAGCGGCGTGCAGCCCTACCTCGCCGACATCGCGGACAGGTTCGGCGATCCCGATGCCGAGGACGATCCCGGCTGGGCGGTCGAACTGGACAACCCCGGCCGCTCCGCGCAGCGGGTCAAGGTCTTCCCCGGCCGTACGCCCAAGCGGGTGCGCACCACGCTCGACCGGCGGTTACAGGCGGCGGCCGACCGCGCCGTGGGATCGGCGACCGCGGCGCTCGTCGCCGTACGGCCCTCGACGGGGGAGATCCTCGCGGTCGCCGACCGGCTGCCGGAGCCCAAGGGAGCGTTCCTCTCGATGAGCCCGCCCGGATCCGCGTTCAAGGTCGTCACCGCCGCCGCCGCTCTGTCGAGCGGGATGTCGCCGGGCTCACGCGTCGGGTGCCCGGCCGTCACCGTGGCGGCCCGGCGCACGATCCACAACGACCACGACTTCGATCTCGGATCCGTGTCGCTCGCCCGCGCCTTCGCCGAGTCCTGCAACACGACGTTCGCCCGGCTCGGTGTCGCGGCGGGCGGCCACCGGCTGGCGGAGACGGCGGCCGCCTTCGGCTTCGGCGCCCGCTTCGACCCCGGCGTGGCGGCCTACTCCGGCGACGTTCCGGGCGAGGCCGAGGGCAACGCGCTCGCCGAGGCGTCGATCGGCCAGGGCGCG
>NZ_JBHLZP010000137.1:0-29035 GCF_042429965.1 Actinoallomurus acaciae | reverse complement strand
CACCGCCGTGGCGGCGCGGGCGGCCGTACGAGGCCGCGTTCTCCGACGACGGCCGCTGGGCCCGCTGGGCCGGGCACCTCATGCGGCGCCCGTGGCCGTACCTCATCGTCATCACGGCGCTGCTGCTGCTCTGCGCCGCCCCCGCGCTCCGGTTGAAGCTGGGGGCCGACCTCCAGCGGAGCGTGCTCCTGCGGACTCCGAGCGGCAACGGGATCGCCGTCCTGGAGGCGGACTCCTTCGCCGGGGCGGAGGGAACACTCGTCGTCGACGTCCGGCGTCCACCGGGCGGGCCGGCGCCCGACGTGACCCGGCTGGCGGCCGCCCTCGAACGCGACCGGCAGGTCGATGCCGTCGCCGTGGGCCGGACCCGGTTCGCCGCGGTCCTGCTGGTCGTTCCCCGCGAGGCTCCCGACTCGCCGCGTACGGCGGCCCTCGTACGGCGGGTCCGCGGTGAGATCGCGCCGGCGAACGTGCCGCGCTCGTCTCCCGTGCTGGTCGGTGGCGTCAGCGCCCTGCTCGTCGACGCCCATGACGAACTCGTGCGGAAGCTGTGGTGGGTGCTGGCGTCGGTCCTGGTGTCGACGTTGCTGATCTTCGCCGCCCAGACGCGGAGCGTGCTGATCCCGCTGAAGGCGGTCGTCATGAACCTGCTGACCTGCGGCAGCACACTCGGCCTCTTCGTCTTGACGTTCCAGTTCGGGATGGGTGAGCGGGTGCTGGGCTTCCACGGCGACGGGATCATCCAGGTCTATCTGCCTCTCCTGCTGTTCGCGATCGTGTTCGGGCTCTCGACCGACTACGAGGTCTTCCTGGTCCGCCGTATTCAGGAGATCTATCGCCGTACGGGGGACAACACCGCGTCGGTCGCCGCCGGCGTACAGCGCACCGCCCGGCCCATCTTCGTCGCCGCGGCCGTCCTGGTCGCCGTCGGCATCGCCCTGCTGCCATCGCCCGTGGTGGAGCTCAAGGAGTTCGGCTTCGCGCTGCTGGTCGCCATCGTGATCGACGCGACGATCGTCCGTCTGGTCCTGGTCCCCGCGCTGATGCGCGTCCTCGGGCGCTGGAACTGGTGGTGGCCGCGCCCGCTGAGAACCGCGCTGCCGGACCGCCCGCCGACCCCGCCCCAGAGGGTGACGCCCGTCTCCCCCGAACCCCAGTCGCTGACCGAAAGGTGACGAGATGGCAGCCCGCGAGATCCACGCGACCCGGGACGGGCTCAAGACCGGCCCCGTCCCGCCGCTGAGCCCGGTCGAACGGGCGTTCCTCGCCTATGACGCCGCCCACCCCCGGGTCAACCTCGCGATCGGCGGCCTGGCGCTGTTCGAGGGGCGCGCACCCGCGATCGACGAGGTCCGCCGGTGGTTCGGGGAACGGCTTCCCGCACTGCCCCGCCTCGGCAGCCGGCCGGTGCCGGCCGGTCGCCGCCGGAACGCCTGGCTGCCACTCGCCCCGCACGCTCTCACGGCCCTGATCGGCGACCGGGTCGTGGCCCCCGAGCAGGGCCGGATGGGCCTGATCTCGGCGGTCGACGACCTGCTGCAGGAGGAGGTCCGCGACGGCGGCCCCCTGTGGCGGGCCTGGCTGCTGCGCGGTCACGCGGAGGATGAGTTCGCGCTGCTGTACCTCGGGCATCACGCGCTGCACGACGGCATGTCCATCCCGCACCGGGTCGCGGGAGGCCTCCTGAGCCCCGATCCGCCGGGCCCGCCGCAGGACGAGCACCGCACGCCACGGCACGGGCCGGCGCGGGCGAGGCCGGGCCTCCGGGAGATGACACGCGGCGGAGCCAACCTCGTGCGCGGCTTCTGGCCTCCCGCCCGGCCGGCGACGGGCGCCGGCCTCACCGGCGCCCGCAGGCTCACCTGGGCGTTCACCGACCTGAGCCTCCTGCGGCACGTCGCACGCGAACACCGCACCACCGTCAACACGGTCTTCCTCGCCGCACTCACCGCGGTCCTCCGGGAGTGGCCCGGCTCGCCCTGGCACGACCTCTCCGACCCCGACCGGCGGCCGTGGGCGCTGGTCCCGATGAGCACACGGAGCCGGCCCGGCGGTGGAGCGGTGGGCAACCGGTTCATCCCCTTCCGGGTCGGACTGCCGTGCGACGAACCCGCACCCGTACGGCAGCTGGCGATCTTGCACGCCGCCACCGAGCGAGGCAAGGGCGACGGCCGAACGGCGGCGGAGAGCCGGCTCGGCGCGACCATGCCGGGATGGCTGGCGAGGCTGCTGGTCGAGGCGACCCAGAGTCCCCGGCACAGCCACCTGCTCGCCACGAACGTGCCCGGCCCGGACCGTGCGCTGGAACTCGCCGGCCGGCCCGTGACCGGGTTCGTCCCCGTGTCGTACCTGCCCGCCGGGCAGCCCCTCGGCGTGGCGCTCACGACCTACCGAGAGCGGACGTGCGCAGCGTTCGTCACCGACAGCGGCTGTCCCGACCCGGGGGACCTCGCCGACCGATGGCTCCGCGCCGTACAGCGGCTCGTGCCGCCCGCGCGGCACACCCCGTCACCCTCCACACAGCGATGAAAGGGGTCATGTTGACCCAGCCGCCACCGCCGACGCCCGGCGCCCCGACCGTCGACGACCGCTCCTACACGGACGTCGTGGACCGGCTGTCCCGATCGTCGGTCCGCAAGAGCTGGTCCCCCTACCGCGACATCCCCTGGGACGACCCGGAGTTCGGCATCGACCCCGCCGACCCGCGCTGGCGGCTCCCCGACGCCGACCGGCTGAGCGCCACCCGCTGGTACCAGGGCCTGAGCCCGGCGGTGCAGGCGCGGCTGGGCCTGTGGCGGGTGACCGCGATGATGCAGACCGGCGTGCAGTTCGAGAACATCCTCAAACGAGGCCTGCTCACCTTCGCGCGCCGCCTGCCGGCCGGCTCTCCCGCGTTCCGATACGCGTACCACGAGGTCATCGAGGAGGCCAACCACGGCATGATGTTCCGGGAGTTCGTGACCCGCACGGGCCTGCCCGTCCCCGGCCTGCCGGCCGTCCGCGGGGTCCTCGCCGAGCTCGTGCCCCTCCTGCCGTGGCTGTCACCGGAGCTGTTCCTCATCTTCGCGCTGGCCGGTGAGGAGCCCATCGACCACGCTCAGCGCCGGGTGCTGCGGGAGGCCTCCCGCACCCACCCGCTCCAGGTGCGGATCATGAGAATCCACGTGGCGGAGGAGGCGCGGCACGTGTCGTTCGCCCGGCATCACCTCCGGCACCGCGTTCCCCGGCTCGGCCGCCTGCACCGGACGCTCCTCGCGCTGGCGATGCCGGTGGTCGTCCGGATCGTCGCCGGGCTGGTCCTCGGCCCGCCGTGCTCGATGAACCGAGAGTTCGCCATCCCGCGCCGCGTCCGGGCCCGGGCCTACCGCGATCCGGCGTGGCGGGCGGAGTTCCGCGCGGCCGTGGCGGGCCCGCGCCACCTGGCCGCCGAGCTGGGACTCATGACCCCCGCCGGCGCCCGGCTCTGGCGGCTGCTGGGCCTGAGCGACACGGACCCGCGGAAGGAGATGACGCGATGACCGTCGTCGTCACCGGCGGCACCGGATTCACCGGCACGTACCTGCTGCGCTCGATGCTGTCACGTGATGTGGGCGACGTGGTCGTGCTCAGCCGCGACGAACCCGGCAAGGCGCACGGCCGTCTCCTGTCCGCGCTCGACGCTCTCGGCACGCCGCCCGCCGTGCTGGACGCGGCACGCCGGCGGGTCACCACCGCCCAGGCGGACATCGGGCGTCCCGGGCTGGACCTTCCCCAAGACCGGTTCCGGGCGCTGGCGGACTCGATGACCGAACTCTGGCACTGCGCCGCCGACACGACCCTCCACGCCGATCCCGTACGCCTGCGGCGGGCCAACCTCGACGGCACACGGAACGTGCTCGCCCTGGCGGAGGCCGCGGCGCCCGGCACCCGCGTCCGTCACCTCAGCACCGCGTTCGTCGCCGGCCGCCGCCGGGAGGGGCTGATCCGGGAGGACGACCTGGACGGCTCGGCGGGCTTCGAGAACGCGTACGAGCAGTCCAAGTACCACGCCGAGGCGGCGGTGCGCGACTGGTCGTGCCGCACGGGCCGGCCCGTACTCGTCCTGCGTCCCAGCCTCATGATCCCCGACGGTCCCGTCCCGGCGGGCGCACCGAGCCACCAGCTCGCTTCGCTGGTCAGCCTGCTGGTACGGATGCGCGCCGTGCATCGGCGGCCGGGCGCGGCACCGATGACGGTCCGGCTGCCGGGCCGTCCCGACGCACGGCTCAACATGGTGCAGGTCGGCCACGCGGCCGACCTGATGCTGGACGCGTCCGCGCGGACCGCCGCCCGGCCCGCCGAGCGCACCGTCACGACGCTGCACGTCGTGCATCCGCAGGACACTTCGGCCGAGCACCTGTGGCGGCTGGCGGCCGAGCACGTTCCCGAGTTCCGCTTCACGCTCGGCCCTCCTCCGGCCGATCCGAACTTCTTCGAGCGCTTCGCGGCCAAGTACCTCCAGCCGTTCCTGCCGTTCGCCTGGCACCGGCGCTCCTATGACCGGTCCCGGCTGCTCTCCCTGCTTCCCGGCGGGCACGAGCCGGGCCCGCCGAACCTCGACTTCCTGTTCGACGAATTCCCCCCGGCCCGGATCGAACGGCAACCGGTGGCCACGGCAGAGAGGCCCTCTTCTCGATGAACCCCGTCTACGACCTCGTCTGCGAACGACTCGTCTCGTACTTCGGCGTGCCGGCCGACCTCGTACGGCCGGAGGCGACCATGGAAGACCTCGAGATCGACTCCCTCGTGCTCGCCGAGATCGCCGTCATCCTGGAGGACGAGTGCGGTTTCCGCGTGGAGGACGCCGTCTCCGGTGCCACCGTCGACATGACACTCGGCGAGATCGCGGCCCGGCTGGACCGGGAGCGCCTCCGCGCCAAGTCCGCCGAGGCCGCCGAGAGCGCCTCGTGAACCGCGCCGAGACGGCGGTCACCGGGCTCGGCCTGGTCACGCCCGCGGGAATCGGCGTGCCCGCGACGTGGGCGGGCCTCTGCGCCGGCCGGTCGACCGCCGGACGCGACGAGCGGCTCGCCGGCCTCCCCGTGGACCTGTCGTGCCGCGTACCGGGGTTCGACCCGGCCGCCCGGCTGGGACGGAGACTCATCTGGCGCATCGACCGGTTCACCCAGCTCGCCCTGGTCGCCGCCCGCGAGGCCGTGGCCGACGCGGGCCTCGACCCGGCCGGCTGGGACGGCACACGTGTCGCCGTCGTCATCGGCTGCGGCGGGGGAGGGGACCACCTGACCGAGGAGTACGAGAAGTTCCGCGCCGGTCGCATCCGGGCCATGTCGCCGCTGGCCATCCCCCGCACCGCCGCCAACATGGTGGCCGGGGAGATCGGGATGGACCTCCAGGCGCTGGGCCCCAACCTCGTCACCTCCACCGCCTGCGCGTCGGGTACCACCGCGATCGGGGTGGCCCGCGACCTGCTGCGCGGCGGAGCGTGCGACGTGGCCATCGCCGGTGGCACGGAGTGCGCGTGCGTTCCGCTGGTGACGGCGATGTTCGCGCAGATGCGCGTGCTGTCCGATCGCCGCGACGACCCGGCGACGGCGATCCGGCCGTTCGCCTCCGACCGGAACGGATTCGTCCTCGCCGAGGGAGCCGGGATCCTCGTCCTCGAACGCGCCGCCGACGCGGCGGCGCGCGGCGCGGACGTCCACGCCTACCTGGCCGGGTACGGCGCGACCGCCGACGGCTACCACCAGACCGCGCCCGATCCGTCGGCGCAGGGGGTGACCAGGGCGATGCGCGAGGCGCTGCGCGACGCCGACATCGACCCGCGCGACGTGCACCACGTCAACGCCCACGCGACCGCGACCCCGCACAACGACCTGGCCGAGGCCCGCGCCCTGCACGCGGTGTTCCCCTCGCCGCCGCCGGTCACCGCGACGAAGAGCATCATCGGGCACTCCATCGGCGGCGCCGGAGCGATCGAGGCGGCCTGCACCGTGCTCACGCTGCGGCACCGGACGATCCCTCCCACGGCCAACCTCGACCGCCTCGACCCGGCCATCGACCTCGACGTCGTCACCGGGAGCCCCCGGCGACGGCCGATGGCGGCGGCGATGAGCAACTCCTTCGCCTTCGGCGGCCAGAACGCCGTCCTGGTCTTCCGCGCCGCCTGACGGCGCCCCCGTCCCCCTCGCCGTACGCCCGAAAGGCCGGTGTCCTCCCTTGCCTGGAATCGTCGCGGGAAAGAGATTCCTCATCACCGGCGTCATCACCGACGCCTCGATCGCCTTCCACGTGGCCGCGCTCGCCCAGCGGGAGGGCGCGCAGGTCGTGCTGACCGGCCACGGCCGGCTCGGCCTGGTCGAACGGATCGCCAGGCGGCTCCCCGAACCCGCGCCGGTGATCGAGCTCGACGTCGCCGACACGCGGCAGCTCGGCTCGCTCACCGACCGGGTCGGCGAACATCTCGACGGCCCGCTCGACGGGCTCCTCCACTCGATCGCGTACGCGCCGCCGACCGCGCTCGGCGGCAACTTCCTCACCACTCCGTGGGAGGACGTGGCCACGACCCTGCGGGTGTCGGCGCACTCCCTGCACGCCCTCACCACGGCGCTGCTGCCGGTGTTCGCCCCCTCCGTGTCGGTCGTCGCCCTGGACTTCGACGCCGGCAAGGCCTCGCCCGGTTACGACTGGATGGGGGTGGCCAAGACGACGCTGGAGTCGTGTGCCCGTTACCTCGCCGCCTCCCTCGGCGGCCGGGGCGTACGGGTCAACCTCGTCGCGGCCGGGCCGCTGAACACCATGGCCTCGCGGGCCATCCCCGGCTTCGACGGCCTCGGCGCCTGGTGGGAGACCCGCGCGCCGCTCGGCTGGAGCACCGAGGACCACGCCGGTGTCGCCCGCGCGTGCGTCGCGCTCATGTCCGACTGGCTCCCGGCCACCACCGGGGAGATCGTGCACGCCGACGGCGGCGCCCACGTCGTGGCGCAGGCGATCGGCTGACCCGGGCAGGTTCCCCGCGCCCGGACAGGGGGTGATCGCACACCGCACGACCGGCCCACCCGATCGACGAATCAAGGAGGAAGACATGGATCCAACCGAACACGTCGCCGCCGGCACAGGCGGCCGGCGGCGCACCCCGAACCGGCGCCGGCTCATCCGGCTCGGCGTTCCGGCGCTGGCGCTGATCACGCTCGCGTCGGCGTTGATGCTGCTCAGGCCCATGCCCGCGCACGCCGCCGCGTCCGTCGAATGCGCCGGCGCGAGCCTGACCACCGCGACCCTGAGCGCGGCGTTCCCCCAGCCCAAGGGCGTCACCTGGACGGCCGGCGGAAAGCTGGGAAGCTGCACGGACGTCTCGGTCGGCAAGGGCGCCAAGGTCAAGGGCGGCTCCTGGAAGGCGTCGGGCCGCGCCACCGGCAGTTGCACGGCCGCCGATGTGACCGGTTCTGCCACCTTCACCTGGAACCTGGCCGGCGGCGGCACCGCCACGAGCACGACCGGTGTCGAATCGGGCACGGTCGCCGCGTCCTCCGTCGGCGTCAGCCTCGGCGGAATCGACTCCGGCAAGTTTCACGGGGCGTCGATCGTCGTGGCCGGTTTCGAACCCACCATCGCATCGATCCTCTCCCGCTGCCCGATCGAGCCGAACGACGTCGTGGGCAGCAAGGGCACTCTCTCGATCATCGGTTAGCGACCGCGGGTGAAGCCCGCCTCGGCCGCGTCGGGAAGGGGTGGCGTCAACGCCACCCCTTTTCGACGCGTTTGGCCTAAAAGACGGCTGTACGCCCGAACTCACGACGCTCGACGTTCTCACAGGTCAGCGAACGGACCATAACACTCCGCACTAGGGCGATTACCCAGTGGAACCATCCCCGTGACGTAGTTCGGTTGCGTCAGCAGGGGGAGGGTTTTCCGTACCCCGCGCCCGACGATCGATGGTGTCAGCCCGCACGAGCCTCGGCTGGAGAACCCCGGTTCTCCGAGCATCGATCTGCCAAACGGGGGCACCCAAATGCACGAGCCGGACTCTGTCCAACTCACCGACGGCATGCAATCCGGCGCGGTCCTGCATCACCTCGACGCCGCACGCCACCGCGCTTCCTGGCCGACGGTCTCCGCCGTCATCCCAACGCTCAACGAGGCCGAAAATCTCCGATGGCTCCTGCCCCGGCTCTCCGGGGTGAACGAGATCATCATCGTCGACGGCGAGTCCGACGACGGCACCGCCGACATCGCCCGCAAGCTACGCCCGGACGCCGTCCTCATCGAGCAACCCCCCATCGGCAAGGGCGCCGCCATGCGCGCCGGCTTTCAGGCCGCCACCAGCGACGTGATCGTCTCGATCGACGCCGACGGGAGCATGGACCCGAAGGAGATCGACGCGTTCGTCGCGCTGATCTGCTGCGGGTTCGACGTCGTCAAGGGTTCCCGCTACTGCGTCGGTGGCGGCTCGGACGACCTGACCCTCATCCGCCGGGCCGGCAACCTCTGGCTGACCCGGCTCGCCAACGTGCTCTACGGCGTGCGCTGGACCGACCTGTGCTACGGCTACATCGCCCTGCGCCGCTCCGTGGTCGACCGGCTCGGCCTCGAGGCCGACGGCTTCGAGATCGAGACCGAGCTGTGCGTCAACGCGATCACCGCCGGCCTCCGCGTCGCGGAGGTGCCGAGCCACGAGCTCGACCGCAGGTCGGGCGAGTCGAAGCTCAACGCGCGCCGCGACGGCCTGCGGGTCCTGCGCACGATGATGCGCGGCCGGCGGACGCCCCCGCCCCCGGCCCTCCCCCGCTACGAGCCCGGCTTCGAGGAGGCGGGCTGATGAGGATCGAGGTCATCCGTCCCGAAGAACTCGGCGAAGCCGAGCTGCGCCGGTGGCGCGGCTTTCAGGCCTCCACCCCCACCCTTGCCAACCCCTTCCTGTCGCCGGAGTTCACGCTGGCCGTCGGCCGGTTCCGCGCCGGTGCGCGGGTGGCCGTGCTCAGCGACGGCGACGGCGTCGCGGGATTCTTCCCGTACGAGCGCCACGCGCTCGGCATCGGCCGGCCGATCGGCGCCGGGCTGACCGACTGCCAGGGCGTGATCGCACCCTCCGACCTGGAGTTCGACGTACGCGCGCTGCTGCGCGCCTGCCGCCTTTCGGTCTGGGAGTTCGACCATCTGCTCGCCGAGCAGGCCGCCTTCGCGCCGTACCACGCGGAGATCCGCGTCGAGCCGGTCATGGACCT
Organism: Actinoallomurus acaciae; assembly: GCF_042429965.1. Classification (NCBI taxonomy): domain Bacteria; kingdom Bacillati; phylum Actinomycetota; class Actinomycetes; order Streptosporangiales; family Thermomonosporaceae; genus Actinoallomurus; species Actinoallomurus acaciae. The sequence goes on along the minus strand of NZ_JBHLZP010000137.1, from coordinate 19,835 downwards.
GCGCGAGGGCTTCGCGGCGTACGCCGAGGGCGCGCGTCTCCGCGCGCCCAAGACGATCAAGACGGTGCGCTACAAGGAGCGCAAGCTCGGCCGCGAGGCCGGCGAGGTCACCTACACCTTCGACGAGACCGACCCGGCCGAGCTGCGGCGCCTGATGGTGTGGAAGTCCGCCCAGTATCGCCGCACCGGCCGTACGGACCGGTTCGCCGAGTCGTGGATCGTCGCGCTCGCCGAGCACCTGCACGCCACCGGCACCGGCGTGCTCAGCGTGCTGCGCGCCGGCGACCGCCCGATCTCGGCCCATCTCGGGCTGCGTACGGGCACCGTCATGGCCGGCTGGTTCCCCGCGTACGACACGGAGTTCGCCAAATACTCTCCCGGCATGATCGGCCATCTGCGGATGGCGGAGGCTGCCGCGGAGGCCGGCGTCACGCAGATCGCGATGGGCCGCGGTGGACGCGAGTACAAGGACTGGCTGAAGAACGGCGAGTTCCCGATCGCCGAGGGCCGGGCCGCCCGCGCGTCGGCGGCCGCCGGGCTGCACTGGGTCAAGGGCGCCCCGGTGCGCCGGGCGCGCAGCGCCGTGCTCGCCCACCCCGCCCTGTACGCACGCGCCGACCGGGTGCTGAAGACCTACGCGCGGCTGCGCGGTATGCGCACCGGGGACGCGGCGTGAAGATCTCCGTGGTCATCTGCGCCTACACCGAGGAGCGCTGGGACGACGTGCTGGCCGCCGTCGCCTCCGTACGGGCCCAGAGCCTCGCGGCGCACGAGGTGATCGTCGTGGTCGACCACAACCCGACGCTGCTCGGGCGGCTCCGGCCGGCCCTGCCGGACGTGAAGGTGATCCCCAACTCCGGGCCGCAGGGGCTGTCCGGCGGCAAGAACACCGGCGTCGCGGCGTCGGCCGGCGACATCGTGGCCTTCCTCGACGACGACGCGGTCGCCGAGGCCGCCTGGCTGTCGGCGATGGCGAGCGGCTACGACGGCGCGAACGTCGCCGGGGTCGGCGGCCTGACCCTTCCCCGGTGGGACGGCGCGACTCCCCGGTGGTTCCCCGAGGAGTTCGCCTGGGTCGTCGGGTGCACCTACCGGGGCATGGTCCGCGGGCCGATCCGCAACCTCATGGGCGGCAACGCCTCGTTCCGGCGTGAGGTCTTCGACGTGGCCGGCGGTTTCCGCAGCGGCATCGGGCGTACGGCGAGCGGGCGGCCGCTCGGCTGTGAGGAGACCGAGTTCTGCATCCGCCTGCGGCAGGCCGCGCCCGAGACCGTCCTGCTGTACGACGACAACGCGGTGATCTGGCACCGCGTGCCGGCCGAACGCGCGCGCTTCGCCTACTTCCGCAGCCGCTGCTACGCCGAGGGCCTGTCGAAGGCGCTGGTGACGCGGAGTGTCGGAGTCGGCGACGGCCTGGCCAGCGAACGCCGGCACGCCATGGTGGCGCTGCCCCGCGGCATCGTCCGCGGCCTGCGCACGGCGGTCACCGGTGACCCGTCGGGGCTCGGCCGCGCGGCCTCGATCGTCGCCGGACTGGCGTTCACGACGTTCGGCTACGCCGCCGGGTCGCTCCTGGCACGCGACGGCCACCCGCCGTCGATGAGCATCCGCGCCGGCCGGGGGGGCCGACGCGAACGGGAGGCACATTGACTTCCTCCCCCTCCGAAGAGAGGGATTCCAGCGGTCACCTGCTGGGCTTCCTGTTACAGCGCCGACTGCCTGGTTCGGGAGGACTCCCGTTGAGGTCTTACATCAGCTCCGCAGGCGTTTCAGCTCTCCGCCGGCCCGGCGGCGAGAAGGTCACGTGCCGCGCGGTCATGCATGGCGCCGCACCCGCACGTCCAGGTGCGATGGGCCTTCTCACGATCGGCGGAGCCCCTGGCCCTGCGGGACGGTTCCCGCTGCGCCTTCGCCGGGCGGGCCCGGTCCTTCCGCCCATGCCGGTGAAGGCGGCCGTCGGGCGTCGGCGAAGTTCGATGCCGGACCGTCCCGGCCACGCCGGGCCGCTCCTGGCGGAGTCCGGATTCCTCTCCGGCCCGAGGGCCGGGGCATCCTCCGGAGGTATCAGGTGAACGACGCGACACGAGCCGGCGCGGTGCCGGTGCTCATGTACCACTCGATCGGCGGCTCCGACCGGCTGGCCGTACGGCCGGAGGCGTTCGCCGAGCAGATGGCCTGCCTCAAGGAGCGCGGTTACACGCCGCTGCCGTTCGGCGAGCGCACGCGCCCCGCCGTACGGCCCGTGGTGATCACCTTCGACGACGGCTACGCCGACTTCCACGAGCACGCGCTGCCGGTGCTCGAACGGTACGGCTTCGCCGCGACGCTGTTCGTGACCACGGGCTGGCTGCACGACGCGGGGCCGCGCGCGGCGGGGGCGCCGCCCGGCCGCATGCTCACCTGGCGGCAGACCGCCGAGGTCGCCGCCGCCGGGGTCGAGATCGGCGCGCACGGACACAGCCACGCGCAGCTCGACCAGCTCGGCGAGGAGGCCCTGCGCGAGGAGCTGCGGCGCAGCCGCGGCCTCCTGGAGGAGCGGCTCGGCCGCCCGGTGCGCACGATGGCCTACCCGTACGGCTACTCCAGCGCGCGGGTGCGCCGCGAGGTACACGCCTGCGGCTACACCGCGGCCTGCGCGGTGGCCAACGCGGTCATGACCGGGCGGCACGATCGGTTCGCCGTGCCCCGGCTGACCGTACGCGCCGCGACCTCTCTCGACGGGTTCGAACGGGCCCTCGAAGGCCGGGGGTTCCGTACCGACCACGCGCTGACCAAGGGCTACGCCGTCGTACGCCGGTCCCGGTACGCCGCACGCCGGTTGCGGGGAGTCGCGTGACCCGGCCGCGCGTCCTTGCGCGTTCACGGGAGGACACGAGACTGAAGCGCATGATGGCGCTCCGGGGTGAGCTGTCCAACCCGCTGTTCCGCAACGCGTACGCACTCATGATCAACGGCGGCCTGACCGGGGTCCTCGGGCTCGGCTACTGGCTCCTCGCCGCACGGATCTACGACCCCGCCGAGGTCGGGCGGCAGTCCGCGCAGAACCAGGCGATGATGTTCCTCGGCGGCCTGACCGCGCTGAACTTCATCCTCATGCGGTTCATCCCCGAGATGGGCCCGCGCACCCGCGCCCTGGCGCTGCGCACCTACCTCGCCGGCGTGCTGGCGGCGGCCACCCTCGCCGTGGGGTTCCTGCTGACGCTGCGCTGGTGGGGGCCGTCGTTCTCGCGCCTGGCCACGCCGCGCCACGGGCTGTTCTTCGTGCTGGCGGTCGTGTCCTGGAGCCTGTTCACCACGCAGGACGGCCTGCTCACCGGGCTGCGGCGGGCGACGTGGGTGCTGGGCAAGAACACCCTGTTCGCGTGCCTGAAGGTCATGCTTCTGGTGGCCCTGGCGAGCGCGCTGCCGGGCGACGGGATCACGGTGTCCTGGGTGGTCTCGGCGGCGGCGCTGCTGCTGCCGGTCGAGGCGTTCGTGCAGCGGCGGCTCATCCCGCGGCACGTCGAGGAGACGACCGGCGACCGGCCGATCCCCTCGGGCGGGCAGATCGGCCGCTACCTCGCCGGTGACTACACCGGCACGCTCTTCTACTACGCGCTGTGCAACCTCGTGCCGGTCGTCGTCGCCACCACGCTCTCCGCCAGCGACAACGCGTACTTCTACATGGCCTGGGTGCTCGGCGCGACGGTCGACGTCCTCGCCGTGAACATGGCGATGTCGCTGACGGTCGAGGGCGCCTTCGACGTCGACGGGCTGGCCGTCGCCACCCGTTCCGCGATGCGGCGGATGGCCCTGATCCTCGTGCCGATCACCGCGGTGATCTTCTTCGGCGCCGAGCCCGGCCTGTCGCTGTTCGGTCCCGGCTACGCCGAGCAGGGCGCCCCGCTGCTTCGCCTGCTCGCGCTGGCGGCGCTGCCGAAGGCGCTGATCGAGCTGTTGATCGGGGTGCTGCGGGTGCAGCGCCGCGCGCGCATGATCGCCCTGCTGCAGGCCGTGCGCTTCGCGGGCGTCCTGGCGCTCGTGCTGCTGCTCAGCGGCCGGCACGACGTCGCCGGCCCCGGTTACGCCGTGCTGGCCGTCACCGTCGCGGTCGCCGTCGCCGTGCTGCCCGCGCTGTTGCGCGCCGTCAAGCCGATCCCGGCCGAGCCGGTCCTCCTCCAGGAGGACGACGAGGACACGCTCGCCCAGCCCGTGGCGCTCGCCCAGTCGGGTGCCTCGGTGAGCATCGTGCGGGACGACCCCGGCGAGCCGGGCGACGTGCCGGACTCCGCCGAACCCTCGGGCCGGCGGCCGTGGGGCGCCCTGCTCGCCTGGGTGCTGTTCCTGACCGGCCTCGGCCTCTACTGGGTGCCGCTGCGCCACGTGAACATGCTGCGCATGGACGGGTACGGCCTGGTGTCCGTGCTGCCGATCGCGACGTTCGTCGGCGGCGGGCTGCTCGTCGTGGCGTTCATGTTCACGCTCTGGCTGCGCCGCCAGTACCGCGTGCTGCTGTTCCTCCAACTCGTGGCGATCATCGTGTCGCTGCACGGCCTGGCACCCGCCCTCGAGACGTACGCCCGGCCGGAGACGGCCTGGCAGCACAACGGGTTCGTGGAGTACATCGGCCGCACCGGCGCCGCCGACTACGCGCTCGACGCGCGGTTCAGCTGGCCGGGCTTCTTCGCGCTGATCGCCTTCGTCACGCGCGCCGCCGGGATGCGGGGCATCGAGCCGCTCCTGCACTGGGCGCCGGTGGTGAGCCAGTTGCTCTACCTCGCGCCGATGTACCTCATCCTGCGGGTGATGCGGGCCAACTGGCGGGCCCAGTGGCTCGCCATCTGGCTGTTCGCCGCGGCCGACTGGGTCGGCCAGGACTACTTCTCGCCCCAGGGCTTCGGCTACCTGCTGTACCTGGTGTTCATCGGGATCCTGCTCAACTGGTTCCGCCCGCAGACCCGGCCGGCGGCGTGGGCGGCCGGCGGCGGACGGCTGCACTCGTTCGTCCGCGGCCCGTTCGGCTCCGGTGAGCGACCGCCCGCCGAGACCTCGGTCGGCGAGCGTACGGTCCTGCTGTTCGTGCTGGTCGTGGTGTTCGCCGTCACGACCGCGAGCCACCAGCTGACCCCGTTCCTGATCCTGTTCGTGTGCGGTGCGCTCGTGCTGGTACGGCGGAGCACGCTGCGCGGCCTGCCGATCCTGCTCGGCGTCATGGTGGCCGCGTGGGTGAGCTTCATGACCACGGCGTACTGGGCCGGGCACGTCGGCGACCTGTTCTCGGGCATGGGCGCGCTGCTGTCGAACCTCACCGGCGGCGTGGCGGGCCGGGTCAGCAGCGGCAGCGAGAGCCTCGCGACGGTCCAGACGGGCCGGATCCTGATCGCCGCCACCGTCATGATCGTTGCCGGCCTCGGCCTGCTGCGGCGACGGCTGCGGCGGATCGACGACCGGGTGGCGCTGATCCTGCTGGCCGTGCCGTTCCTCGCGGCGGGCCTGCAGAACTACGGCGGCGAGATCGCGCTGCGCGTGTACCTGTTCGTGATCCCGGGCGCGTGCATCCTGGCGGCGTACCTGTTCTTCCCCACGACGTTCACCGCCCCGCGCCGTACGCTCGCCGTCCTCACCGCGACCGCCTGCGGCCTCGTCATCGCCGGCGGGTTCTTGTTCGTGCGTTTCGGGAACGAGAACTTCGAGGAGGTGCACCCGGCCGACGTCCGCGCCTTCAACACGATGCTGAAGCAGACGCCGCACAACGTGATCAACGTGGTGTGGCTGGCCGACCCCGAGGATGCCGCCGGATACTTCCCGATGATGCCGTGGGGCGCCACGAAGATGGAGCACTTCGACTACTCCGCCGTACGCGCTCCCGCCGACCCCTCCAACCTGACGGACATCGTGCAGGCGCTGCTGGACCGGCCGGGCGGCTACTTCATCACGACTCGCGGCAACGAGGCGTACAACCACTTCAACTACGGCCTGCCGCTGTCGTACGCCGACCGGATGCGCGCCGCGCTGGCCTCCTCGCCGCAGCTGCGCCCGGTGACGGTGAGCGAGGACGCGGCCGTGTACACGCTGCGCCAGCCGCCGCCCGGCGTGTCACCGTTGCCGGCCAAGGCCCCGCGTTTCGGTGTCCGGCACACGACGTGGACCCCGATCGGCCTGTGCGCCATCCCGCTGCTGATCGTCATCCTGGTCGCCCGCGAGGTGCTGCGGATCCGCATCCGCCCGGGCGAGACATGGCGCCTGCAACCACTGACGGTGTGGTCGAGCTTCCTGGTCATCGTCCTCGCCGTCGTCATCGTCGAGCGATTCCTGGTATTGGGGTAGTGATGCGCGCTCTGCTGCTGCTCGGCACTGCGGTGGTGGCCGGCCTGACCGGCGCGGCCCTCACGCTGGCCGGGGTACGGTCGCCGGTGACCGGCCCGCTGACGCTGCTCTTCGTCCTTTTCACGCCGGCGCTGTGCGTGGCGCTGCTGCTGAGCGGCCTGGACCTCCTCGCACGGGCGATCGTGGCGGGCGCGGCGTCGGTGGCGCTGGCGGCGGCGATCGCCGAGGTGATGCTGGTGACCGCGACCTGGTCGCCGAGGGGCGGCGTCGTCGCGACCGCGATCGCCTGTGCGGCGCTCGGCGTCGTCGCCGTCGTCGTTCCACGCCGCCGCGTCCGGCCGGCGCGATCGGCCACCGTCCCGGCCGGCGAGAACGCCGCGACGGAGTCCTGACCGTCCACGCTCTCCAGGGAAGACACCCCTCGCCGCAGGGCCGACCGTCCACGCTCTCCAGAGAACGCCCTGGGCCGCAGGACCGACCGCCCAGACTCTTCAGAGAACGCCCGGCCGCAGGGCCGACCGTCCACACTCTTCAGAGAAGACCCCCGGCCGCAGGGCCGACCGTCCACGCGCTCCGGGGAAGGCCGCAGGTTTTACCGTACGCTGTCGGCCTCAGGGCTGACCCCACGCCGTCGGCCGCGGGGCGTACGGCGGCCCCGCTTGCCCGCCCCATAGCGGCTCGTATCGCTCATTCAGGCGATGGCTCTTATGCCACCCATTTCGGTCATTAGGCGCTGACTCGTGCAATAAAAGGCAAGAGCCGCCATTTCAGGAATTCGTTGCTCTTTGTTGTCATCTTACCTTGTGATTATGTTGCCGAGAAAACCCCGGGGAATGCTAGAAAGCACGGCACTCTTTAGGACATTCAGGGAGTGCTGGCTCGTGAGGGCCATAGCGCCATTCCGACAAAAAAGGAGACCGACGTGCTGAAGAAGACGTGTGCCATCGGTGGCCTGCTTCTCTCCACCACCGCTGGCGCTCTGCTCACAAGCTCGCCCGCGTCTGCTCAGGTTCCGGCGTGGGGCGGCGGTTGCTGCGGTTCCCACAGCTCCTTCCGCCACTTCTCGCGGCACCACAACCGCAACTGGAACGGCAACGAGAACGAGAACCTGAACCACATCCGCCTCCACCTCAACAACCGGAACAACAACATCGCCGTCGCCCGCACGGGCCGCGACCGCGGCGATGACGGCCTCGGCCTCGGCCTCGGTGGCGGCCTCGGTGGTGGCCTCGGCGGCGGCCTCGGGCTGGGCCTGGGCGACGACTAGTCGCGGCCGGCACCGGGACGGCGGACGCCGCTGGACCCAGCCACGTCCACGACTCTCCCGTGAGGAACGGCCACTGAGCCGCTGAGTCGCCAAGCCGCCCGTACACAACGGGCGCCGGGGTGACGACTCCGGCGCCCTCGTTCGCCACCGCGAGCACCACCCAAAAGGCCGATCTCGGCATCAAGGAGGCAGACGTGCTCAAAAAGACGAGCGCCTCTCTCGGGCTGGTCATCGCCTCAGCCCTTTTCGCCCCGCTCACCAGTTCACCCGCGTACGCCCACGCGAACATACTGCGGGGGCAGCACGGTCACCACCGGTACAGCCACTACTCGCATCACCGCAACCGGAAGGAACGGTAACCACCACCGCGGGCGGATCTACATCCGGATCTACATCTACAACAAGAACAACAACCACGCGGTCGCCGTCGCACGCCCTGAGCGTCGCCAGGAGCCCGTCCGGCAGGACGACGGCCTCTTCGGCACATCCGACCGGGCAGTGCCCGGCGCGGTCCCGGTGGCCTGAGCCGGATTCCGCCTGCGGCCGCCGCGCTGCCCGACGATCTCATCTCGCGAAGCGATGGCCAAGAACCGTCAGGCCATCATTCTGTCTCACATATCCGACTTCAGGGTGAATGTTCCGGAGCCCCAAAATTTAAGGACACGTACGCCCTTTGTGGTCATCTTACCTGGCGATTATCTTGCCACGAAAACGCCAGGGAATCATAGAAAGTGCGGCGCTTCCGGTAAGCGCACAGGAGCGCCGGGTTTCGCGAGAGCCATCGCGCCATTTCCGACAAAGAAGGAGACCGACCGTGCTGAAGAAGACGGCCGTCACCGGTGGCCTGCTGATCGCCGCAGCCGCCGGCGCTCTGGTGACCACAGCGCCCGCGTTCGCCGCGCCCGCTCACCTGGCGACCAACCACAGCCGCAACTGGAACGGCAACGAGAACGAAGGCTACAACCACGTCCGTCTGCGCATCCACAACCGCAACAACAACATCGCGGTTGCGCGGGTCGACCCCCGGGAGGAGCAGCGCCAGGTGATCGTGGTGCGCGAGCGCGACCGCCGCCCCTTCATCGGGGCGGGAGGCATCGGGGCACCGATCGTCGGCTAGTCCGTCGGCGGTGTGGGCGTCGTCGCCTCGACGCCCACACCGCCGCCCAGCCAGAACAGCATCACCATCAGTTCGTGTATTCGGACGTCGGAGCATGCGCTCCGGCGCCTATTAATTTTCCACCCATGCGCTCTTTGTTTCCACCTTGCCTGGCGCGAATGTTCACGTGTTTTCACCGGGGAACACTAGCAGGTGAGGCGCTCGCCCAGACTCGCGAGAAAGCCACTGTGTAAAAGCCATCGCGCCAATCCGAATGATGAAGGAGACTATTGTGTTCAAGCAGATCATCGCGGCCGGCGGCGTTCTGGCCGCAGCTGCCACGGGTGTCGCGCTGACCGGCGGCATCGCTTCCGCGTCGCCGACCTGGGGCGGTGGCGGCTGCTGCTCCAGCTCCCACTCGCGCAGCGCGTTCTTCCAGTCGCACCGGAACCGCAACTGGAGCGGCAACGAGAACGAGAATCTCAACCACATCCGCCTCCACCTCAACAACCGCAACAACAACATCGCGGTCGCGCGGACGCCGGAGCAGCGCAACGACGAGCCGCTGGTCCTCAACGACGGCCGCCGCTGATCGCTTGACGCGGGCACGCTGAACGCGATCATCACGTAGGCGCGTTTCGTGCCGAAGAGGGCCACACAGGTCGCCGAATAATCTCGGCACCAGGCGCCGGAGCACTCGCTCCGGCGCCCTTAACTTTAGCGCCTCGATTTGGAATTACCTTACCCCCATGGCAAGTTACCGGAGAATACATTCGGGAATGCTGTGAATATGGCACTCGCTACACGCGAGAACGCCCGTTTGTAAAATAATCGCGCCAATTACAGGAGACCATCGTGCTCAAGAAGACGTGTGCCGCCAGCGGCCTGCTGATCGCCACGGCCGCCGGCGCCATCCTCACGAGCGCACCCGCGTTCGCCAAGGTCCCCATGGGGGGCGGTGGCTGCTGTGGCGGCTTCGGCAACGGATCCGGCACGCACAACCGGAGCTGGAACGGCAACGAGAACGAGAGCCTTAACCACATCCGCCTCCGCCTTCACAACCGCAACAACAACATCGCGGTTGCGCGGACGCCGGGACAGCGCGACGACCGGCCGCTGGTCCTCGACGACGACCGACGCCGCTGAGGCGTTCGGCTCGGACATCCTGAGGGCGATCATCACGCAGTACCGCTTCGCGCCAGAGAAGGCCGGAGGGGGCCGCCGGGAGACATTCGGCGCCCTTAGTTTCAGCGTCTCGCTTTGAAATCATCTTACCCGGACGGCGAAATGCCGAAGAAAAACGTCCGGGAACGCTGCGGACGCAGCGCTCTTTCTATGCCAGAGCGCCGAGCTGTGCATTTTATCGCGCCATCGATAGCAAGGAGAGGAGACCATCGTGCTCAAGAAGACGTGTGCCGCCAGCGGCCTGCTGATCGCCACGGCCGCCGGCGCCATCCTCACCAGCGTGCCCGCGTTCGCCGAGGTCCCGACCTGGGGCGGTGGCGGCTGCTGTAGCGGTTCCACCAGCCGGTTCGGCCACTTCAGCCACAACCGCAGCTGGAACGGCAACGAGAACGAGGGCTTTAACCACATTCGGCTCCGTCTCCACAACCGGAACAACAACATCGCCGTCGCCCGCCCCGGCGGTCAGCGGGACGGGGGGCAGGGGCTCGGCATCGGCCAGGTCGGCGCGGCGGGCTGACCCGTCCGGACGAAGGTCGGCCGACAGCGCCGACCCGCCAAAGCGCAATCGACCGCGGCCACCGCAATCTACGCGGGGCACCACAGGCGGGGCGCCAGAGTCATTGGCTCTGACGCCCCGCCTCCCATTACAGCTAATATCCTTTTATTCTCATCTTACCGAGCATATGTCTTGCGGCCAAAACAATCGGGAATGCTAGAGGTCGTGACACTCCCATCAATACGCGGGAGTGTGCCACGAAAGGCCATCGCGCCATTCCGATATAAGGAGACCGAACGTGCTTAAGAAGACTTTCACGGCCGGCGGCATGCTGGTCGCCGCGGCCGCCGGCGCCATCGCTACGAGCCTGCCCGCGTTCGCTGAGGTTCCGACGTGGGGCGGCGGCGGCTGCTGCAGCAGCTCCCACAGCAGCTTCTTCCACAACGCGCGGAACCGTAACTGGAACGGCACCGAGACGGACAACCTCAACCACATTCGGCTCCGTCTCCACAACCGGAACAACAACATCGCCGTCGCCCGCACCGAGGAAGGGCGCGACCAGCGTCCCATCGTGGTCCGGGAGCGCGAGCGTCGCGACTTCCTCCCGCCGGTGATCGGCGCGCCGGGCGTCTGACGGATTCCGATGACAGGGGTGGCTCCCGACGGCCGCACGAGGCACTGAGCCACCTATCGCACACCGGGCGCCGGGGTGAGGACTCCGGCGCCCTCGCCGTCGGCGACCGCGCCGACGGCGAGACCACAGACGACCCGGCCGTCCGGCCGGAATCTCAAGCACATCGATTGGATCCGTGGCGCCTGACCTCTTCGACGCCTCGAGAGAGCGCCCTTCGCGAGGCCCTCGGGCCGATCGGGAAATAGGAGACCGACGTGCTGAAGAAGACAAGCGCCTCTACCGGGCTGGTGATCGTCACAGCCGCCGGCGCCCTGCTCACGAGCTCGCCCGCGTACGCCCTGGACAGCCTCGCTCAGGGCTCGTGCTGTTCGATCCACCACCGCTCGCACCACCGGAACCGAAACTGGGAACGGTAACCACCACCGCGGGCGGATCTACATCCGGATCTACATCTACAACAAGAACAACAACCACGCGGTCGCGATCGCACGGCCAGAGCGCCGGGAACCGCGGGAGGTCCGGGTGCGCCGGGAACCGCGGGACCGGTTCCCGATTGACGGTGGCATCGGAGCCGGTGGCATCGGCGCCGGCGGCTTCGGAGCCGCCAGTCGTACGGCGCGTACGTTCCGCGACACCGCTCCGGCGGCGCAGGAACCCGCCGGAGCACCCGCTGTCGGGGCGGCGGACCAGAACACCGCTCCGAGCACGTCGGGAGCACCGGCGTCCTCAGGCGGAACGGCACCGGGCCTGGACGAGACCTCGACCGGCTGAGGCTTCGATCGCGCGACGACCCGCGGCACAGCGCCGTGGTCATGGCCACGATGCGGCCGAGCGCCGCCATCGTGGCCAGGGCACGGCGCGGTGCCGTGTCCCTCGCGCGCAAGGTCGTCCTTTCCAGACGGCACACCCGCGCCCGTAGCCGCCCCCACCCCAGACCACGACCGCCCCCGCGCGAATTCGGAGACTCGAGAGGGCCCAGGAGACGCACTCCCGTACAGCCCGCAGCCGCAGCGCGGACGGGCCAGAAGGCATGCCCCACACCCGAAGACACGCACGGCCGGACCTCACATCCGCCCCGCAGCCTCGTCTCCGCCTCAGACCCGCCCCGCAGACCGGCAACCACCCCGCCCGAGCCACACCCCCGCCCGACGCCGCGCCACCGCCCCCACGCCAGCCACCCACCCACACCACACCGCCACCCCCCACGCCGGCCACCCGCCCGACGCCACATCACCCGCCCGACGCGAATCCACACCGCCCGCCACGCCGGCGGCGGTGTGGCGTCGGCGGGTGTCTGGCGTGGGGCGGTGGTGTGGCACCGGGTGGGGGTGTGGCGTCGGGCGGTGGTGCCGCTTCGAGCGGGTGTCTGGCGTGGGGACGGATGGCGCGGTGGTGCGGCGTCGGGTAGTGGTGCTGCGTGGTGTGGGTTGCGACACCACACCACCGCCCGACGCGAATCCACACCGCCCCGCCACCCGACATCAGACCACCACCCGACGCCACCCCACACCGCCCCGCCACCCGACGCCGCGCCACCGGTCCCACGCCAGACACTCGCCCGACGCCAACCCACACCGCACAGCACCGCCGCCCGACGTCGCGCTATCACCTGGCGTCAGCCACCCGCCCGACGGCGCACCACTGACCGGCACGGCGAGCGCGCGTCAGGGGGTGTTGCGGACGGTAGCCCGGCGCGCCGCTCCGCGCCATACCCCCAACCGACGCCACACCCCCAATCCAACGGCGCGCCACCGCCCGACACCGCACCGCCAAAGGCCCGCGCCGCCGCCAGGCCGCCGGCCGAAGCTGCACCGGAACACGCTGCCGCCGCATGGACAACGCCAGACACGCCACCCGACGCGGTAACCCCACCCGATCGCGCGCCCACCACCCAACGCCACGCCCCTCGCCCGACGTCACACCGCCACCCGACACCGCACCGCCAACCGACATCGCGCCCCGCCAACCGGAGCCGCGCTATCACCCGACGCCGCGGCACCGCCCCACGCCAGACACCCGCCGGACGCCGCATCCCCGCCCGGCGGCGCGGCATCGCCCGGCGCCCGCGCCGTCGCTCGTGGCTTCCAAGGCGCCGGGAAGTCGCTCCGCAGCAGGCCTCAAAGGCACCATCTCGGCGTCCGATTCGGTCTATTTCTGCACTCTTTGTCGCGCTCTTACCCCACCGTGGGCCCATCTCGAAAGTGATCGGGAATGTACGCCATGGCGCCCAAATCGGGCATCACTGGCCTTCGTGCCATTTCCCGCAAGAAGGAGACGACGTGCAGAACAAGACATACACCCTTGTCGGTCTGGCCGTGGCCGCGGCGGGTGGTGTGTTGCTCACCAGTTCGCCTGCTCACGCCGGGACGCTGGTCCAGGGACATCGGCACCATCACTATTCCAGCCACCGCAATTACAACCGGAACGCGAACTGGAACCGCAACCGCAACGGCGTCGTGGTGCGCGTGAACGTGCGCAACCGCAACGTCAACACGGCCTGGGCCGGCGGCGGCGGGTTCAACCGTGGCTTCCGCGACTTCGATCGCGACAACGACTTCGGTCTGTTCCGCAACCGCTGCCGCTTCAGCTGCGGCCGAGGGTTCGGGTTCGACGACGACTTCGGCCGCGACCGGGACCGCGACGACGATGACCGCGGCGACAACATCATCGTCGGCAACGACTTCGGGCGCTGACCGAGGCCAGGGCGGCGGACGCGGCGCGCTGAGCGATCGCGTCGGCGGCCCCGGACAGGAACGGTCGCAAAGACCGCCGGGTCGCTGAGCCGCCCACAGCAGACCGGGTGCGGGGATCATCCCCTCACCCGGTCTCGCTCGTCCGGAACAGACCCGGCTACGTGCGGTAGGGGAGGCGCTTGATGCCGTTGTCGAAGTTGGACAGCAGCAGCTCCGGCTCCCCCGACGCGCGGATGCCGGGGACCCGGGTGAAGAGCTCCCGGAACAGCGCGGTGAGCTCACGCCGGGCCAGGTGCGCGCCGAGGCACAGGTGCGGGCCCGGCCCCCCGAACCCGACATGGGGGTTCGGCTGACGGGTGATGTCGAACCGGTCCGGCTCCGCGAAGACCGCTTCGTCGCGGTTCGCGGACAGGTAGAACAACACCACCTTCTCGCCCTTGCGATACGTGTGGCCGTTCATCTCGTGGTCGCAGGTCAGCGTCCGCTGGAACTGGATGATCGGCGAGACGTACCGCACGATCTCCTCGATCGCGCCGCCGATGCGGCGGTCGAAGTCGGCCAGCAGGATCGCCCGCTGGTCGGGATGGTCGGTGAACAGCTTCAGGCCGTGCGCGATCGCGTTGCGCGTCGTCTCGTTGCCCGCCACCAGCAGCAGGTCGAAGAAGGCGCCCAACTCCCGTACGGAGAGCCGTTCGCCGTCGACGTCGGCGGTGACCAGCGCCGAGATGAGGTCGTCGCCCGGCGCCTGGCGGCGTTCGCGGCCCAGCTGGGCGACCAGGCGGTGCAGGCCGACGATCGCCTTGACGTTGGCGCCGAAGAGCCGGAGCGTACGGACCCGCGCGACGTCGCCCCGGACGCCGGAGTACTCGGTCATGGCGTCGACGCAGGCGGCGACCTTCGCGTGCGCGTGTTCGGGGATGCCCATCATGGCGCAGATGACCTTGATGGGCAGGCGGGCGGCCACGTCGGCGACGAAGTCGCCGGACCCGCTGCGCAGGACGTCGTCGACGATCTCGGTGGCGGTCTTGGCGATGTGCTCGTCGATCTGCTCGAGCCGGCGCGGGGTGAACGCGCGGGACACGATGCGCCGCAGCCGCGCGTGCCTCGGGTCGTCCATGTTCACCATCGGGCGGCCGAACAGCAGGGCCACCCACGGCGGCGGCTCGGGTGAGGTCGCGGCGGGCTCGCTGCTGAACACCTTGGCGTTACGGCTCGCGTGCACGACGTCCTCGTGGCGCACGAGGGCGTAGAAGCCACGGCCCGCCCGCACGAAGGGGATCCGCTGTTCGGCGAAGAAGGCGGGCCGGCCGCGCGCCCGCAGCCGGGCGAACACCCGCAGCCGCTCCTCCGGGGGCCGGGCCCAGAACTCGAGTGTGGCGAGATCGTCGCTCATCGGACCTCATCGCGTAGGGGTGTCATCTGTTGGACGCCGGTGACCGTGGGGGCGGTCACGCGTGGCACCGGCCGGATCGCGTCACTCTCCGCGGCGATGTCCAGACGCGACCTCACGGATCGGCCGGGAGATCGTCCCGGCATCCTCTTCGGTGACTCACAAGCATCGCGCAATTACCGAGAGTTTCCAAGTGCCGGTCACGGGCCGGTCTTCGGCGGCGCTCAGGCGACGACGACGCGTACGCGGGGCCAGGAGTTGTTGACGTAACCCCCGGGGTTCCAGACGGAGGCGGCGGACTCGGGCTGGCAGCCGCCGTCGATGTCCCAGGCCCTCGCGACGATGGTGATCTCACCCGCCGGCAGGTCGAGGACCGCGCGCCACAGCCGCCACGCCCACCGCCCGTACGCCGGATCCAGGTCGGCCCGCCGCCAGGAGAGACCCCCGTCCGCGGACACCTCGACCCGGTCGACGCCTTGTTCGCCGCCGCCGAACGCGTACCCGTGCACCATGACCGGCCCGGCCGGCAGCACCGTTCTCTCGCCGGGGGCCAGGATGTCGGAGCCCGGCGCGACCGGCCCGAGCGGGGCGCCCTCGGGCAGCATCCGGTACGCGACGGCCTGGAAGTAGTTGTCCGAGGGCCGGTCCCGTACGGTCACGCCCGTGACCCACTTGACGCTGCGGGCCCCGATGTACCCGGGCACGACCACGCGGACCGGGCCGCCGTGCACGGGCGGCAGCGGACGGCCGTTCATGGTCCAGGCCAGCAGCACCTCGCCGGCCGTGGCCTTGGCCAGCGGGATCGACCCGCCGTACGTCTGTCGCGGCCGTGCCTCCAGGGAGACGTCCGGCGCGGTGAACTCCACGTGGACGGCGTCCGGTCGCGGCACCGCGTGGGCCAGCACGTCCGCCAGGCTGACGCCGGTCCAGCGCGCGGTCGAGATCGCCCCGGACCGCCAGGGCGTCTCACCGGGGATCGGGCGCACCGCCAGCAGGGCGGCGCGCCGGTCGCCCGCGCACTGGAGGGTCGCGACGACGTCGCGGCGCGGAAACCTGGTGTGCAGATCGTCGAGGGACAGCGTCATCGGATGCTCGACGAGCCCCCCGACCGACAGACGCCACGCGTCCGGGTCCAGGCACGGGACGGGGCCGTGACCGCGCACGAAGAAGGTGTCGACGGGGGTCAGCGTCCGGCCGGCGAGCGCCTCGGGCGGCGGCTCCGCGTTGTACGGCTCCGTGGTGTGCGTGATCATGTCGTCGCGCTTGCCCCACGGCACCATAGGCCACCCCCTCTAGCCGAAATACCCGAGCCGACCGGCCGGAGAACGCGGGCCGTCCACACGATCGTCGCAGGTCAGAGGGCAAATTGGGGTCGCGCGAATCAATCTGGACATGTAATATCCAGGTTATGCGCCTAGGCGAAGGGGTGGAGTGGTCACTGCACTGCCTCCTCACGCTCGGGTGGCTCGACAGTGACGAGCCGGTGCCGACGGCGAAGCTCGCGGCGATCTTCGAGCTTCCGCCGGCATATCTGAACAAGCGGCTTCAAGCGCTGGTCCGCGCGGGTGTGCTCAACTCGACCCCCGGAGCCCATGGTGGGTTCCGACTCGCCCGGTCCCCCGAGAAGATCACCGTCATGGAAGTGGTGGCGGCCCTCGAGGGCGCGGAGTACGCCTTCCGCTGCACCGAGATCCGGCAGCGGGGAGCGGGCAGGGGCCGGCCGCAAGACTTCCAACGACAGTGTGTGATCACCACCGCGATGCGGAAGGCGGAACTCGCGTGGCGGCGCGAACTCGCCTCCCAGACGCTCGCCGACCTGCTGGCGGCGGCACCGGGCGCGGCGGCCGAGCGGACCCGCGACTGGTTCGCCTGCGCCCGCTGACGCCGCCGCACGGGGGTGGCACGTGTGCGAGGAGAATCCGGATGTCCTGTATCTCGTCTTCGCGGAGCCGGTCGCCCGGCCGCGTCCCGGCGGCGCCGGGCGGCCTGAGCCCGACCCTGGTTCTGGTCCTCGGCACGTACGCCGTCGGCACCGACGCCTTCGTCATCGCCGGGTTCCTGCCATCGATCGCGGACGCGCTGAACGTGCCCGCCGCCGACGGCCGTCGGGCGATCACCCTCTTCGTGCTCACCTACGCGGTTCTCGCTCCGGTGCTGGTCGCCACGACCGCGCGTGTCCCGCGGCGGGTGCTGCTGGTCGGCGCGCTGACCGTCATCGGTCTGGCCAACCTCGCCTCGGCGCTGGCGCCGACCCTGCCGGTCCTCATCGCCGGCCGGATGCTCGCCGCCGCCGGTGCCGCCACCTACACGCCGATCGCCGCCCAGGTGTGCGCCGCGCTCGTACGGCCCCGGGCCCGTGTGGCCGCGCTGACCATGATCATCAGCGGTATGGCGGTCGCCGTTACGTTGGGACTGACGCTCGGCGAGATCGCCGGCCACTGGCTCGACTGGCGTGCCGCGCTCGGCACGGTGTCCGTGGTCTGCCTGCTCGCCGGGGTCGGCGTGGCGCTCACGTTGCCTTCGCTGCCCGGCCGGGCACGCGTGCGTGTGCGGCCGCCGTACCGGCCCCGCCTGACCGCCGTGGTGCCGATCGCCGTGCTCGGCATCGTCGTCGGCTATGGCGCCTATGCCTACTTCGTTCCGGGGCTGAGGGCGATCGGCCTCCCGGACGCCGCCGCCGTGGTGGTGCTCTTCGCGTACGGGCTGGGCGCGATGTTCGCCAACACGGTGACCGGGCTGCGCCGCGCCGGTGAGGAACGGCGCCGCATCGCGCGCGAGCTGCACGACTCGCTGACGCACAACATCACGCTCATCAAGGTCCAGGCCGGCATCGCGGTGCACCTGGCCCGGCAGCGCGACGAACCCGTGCCGGAGAGCCTCCTGGCCATCGAGGAGGCGAGCACGGAGGCCATGCGCGAGCTCCGCGCGGCTCTGCACCTGCTCCGCGACCCCGACGGCAGGCCCGCCGGTGGCGGCCTCGACCGCCTTTCCGGCCTCATCGACCAGGCCCGCTCGGCCGGCGTCCCCACGGCGATGACCGTCAGCGGTGAGCGCCGTACGCTGCCCGGCGAGGTCGACCGCACGGCCTACCGCATCGTCCAGGAGGCCCTGACCAACGTCTCCCGGCACGCCGGCGGCGCGTCCGCGCTGGTGCGGATCGCCTACCGCCCGGACCGCCTGACGGTACAGGTGGACGACGACGGCCTGGCCAGACCGGGCGCGCCGCCCGAGCCGGGCATCGGCCTGACCGGCATGCGTGAGCGGGTCGCCGCCCTCGGCGGCCGGCTGCACACCGGCCCCCGCCGTGACGGCGGCTTCACCGTCCAGGCCGAGCTGCCGCTGGGCGCCTCCGACGCACCCGCCCCCGCCCACAGCCGAGGCCCGTGAGCCCGCGTCGTCGTTAGCCCTTGTACGAAGCCCGGGGGACACGTCGTAGCCTTGATCGGGTGATTGCGGCATTCGGCGAACCAACCGGGCAGGGCCTGACCCAGATCAGTGAGCTCCTGATCGCCCTGGTCCTGTCCGCCGCGATCGGCGTCGAACGCGAGATCCGGCAGAAGAGCGCCGGGCTGCGCACGCACACGCTCGTCGGCTTCGCCTCCGCGCTGATCATGCTGGTGTCCAAGTACGGTTTCACCGACGTGCTGGACGGCCACATCGTCCTCGACCCCTCCCGGGTCGCGGCGCAGATCGTGTCCGGCATCGGTTTCATCGGCGGCGGACTCATCTTCGTCCGCCGCGACGTGGTGCGCGGCCTGACCACCGCGGCGGCCGTGTGGCTGACCGCCGGCGTGGGCATGGCCGCCGGGGCCGGGCTCTGGCTGCTCGCGCTGCTCGTCACGGCCGGGTACTTCCTGGTGATGGTCGTGCTGACGCCGCTGGCGGCGCGCCTGCCCCGCTCCAAGTACACGCCGTCGCTGCTGCGCATCACCTACCTCGACCGCCGCGGCATCCTGCGCCAGGTGATCGAGTGCTGCACGGAACGCGGCTTCATCATCGGCCGGCTGTCCGTCGAGCAGAGCGACCCGCAGTCCGGCACGGTCTCGGTGATGCTGGCCGTCCAGGGCGGCGGCTCGATCAGCGAACTGACCGCGAAGCTGGCGGAGATCGACGGGGTCCTGACCATCACCAGCGACGACGTGAACGCCCCACAGCTCTGACCCCGAGATCACTCCGTCGTCGACCGGCAGGCCGACGTCAGGCGGTCGCGTGTCCCGTCGCCGAGGTTGCGGACGATGTACCGAGCGGGCCCAGACAGTGCGCGGGCCACGACGGTGAGACCGCCTCCGTGGCGTGGATCCTCTCCAAGGCCTTGTTCAGGCGGGTCAGTGCGAGGTGACCGCCCTGCGCCGCCTCGTCCCCGTGGGTCGCCGGGAGCTCTCGCAGCAGTACGAGGTCCGGTGTGTCCGCGTCGCCCGGCCGGACGTCGAGCACGGCGAACCGGCTGCCCGGGCCGAACATCACGTCGCCCCGTCCGGCCGCCGCGCCGTCGTCCGTGTCCGCGTCGGCCAGGGCGGCGACGCGGCGTGCGGTGTCGGACCAGATCACGTACACCGTGGCGGTCGGCGGCCAGCCGTACGCGTCGTCCCCGGAGAGGGACAGGCCGCCCACGGGGCCCGGCTCGGTCAGCACCGTGCCGGTCAGGTCCGTGCGTGCGGGAGTGTCGACGCCGTGCAGCACCGCGCCCCGGTACGTCGGCAGCCGCCCCAGCCCCGAGGCCAGACACGCCAGGTACGGGTGGAGCGCCGCGTCGCCCGAACGGGCCGCC
>NZ_JBHLZP010000136.1:0-17202 GCF_042429965.1 Actinoallomurus acaciae | reverse complement strand
GGATCGTCTGCGGCGCGGGCACCGACCAGCTGCCGCCCGGCCCCGCGCCGCTGGACCGGATCGTCGCGGCGTACGAGGAGCAGCTCGGGGTCATCGAGGCGGCCGGCGGGACGCCCGTCCTCATGGCGAGCCGCCAGCTCGCCGCCTCGGCGGGCGGGCCCGACGACTACGCCGAGGTGTACGGGCGGCTGCTCGGCCAGGTCGCGGGGCGGGCCGTGCTGCACTGGCTCGGCCCGATGTTCGACCCGGCCCTGGCGGGTTACTGGGGCTCGGCCGACCCGGACGCCGCCGCCCGGAGCGTCCTGGCGATCATCGTCGAGCATGCCGCCAAGGTCGACGGGATCAAGATGTCGTTGCTGGACGCCGGCCGGGAGATCGCGTTGCGCCGCCGCCTGCCCGCCGGCGTGCGCCTGTACACCGGCGACGACTTCAACTATCCGGAACTGATCCGCGGCGACGACCACGGCCACAGCGACGCGCTGCTCGGCGTCTTCGACCCGATCGCGCCCGCCGCGGCGGCGGCCCTCGGCGCGCTGGAGGCCGGGGACCTCGCGGCGTACGAGCGGATCTTCGCCCCCACCGTGCCGCTCGCCCGGCATCTCTTCGCCTCCCCCACGTACTACTACAAGACGGGCGTGGTGTTCCTCGCCTGGCTGGCCGGGCACCAGACGCACTTCCGCATGGTCGGCGGTCTGGAGAGCGCACGCTCGGTGCCGCATCTGGTCCGGCTGTTCGAACTCGTGGACCAGGCCGGCCTGCTACCCGATCCGGAACTCGCGGTGGCCCGCATGCGCACGTGGCTCACCGTTCAGGGAGTGAGCACATGAGCCTCGCACGCTTCAGCCTCAACCAGTGGACGACGCGGTACTGGCCGCTGCCGGACCTGGCCGCGGGCTGTGCCGCGGCCGGGGTCACGGGCGTCGGTCTCTGGCGCGAACCCGTCGCCGAGTACGGCCTGGCCCGTACGGCGAAGCTGGTCCGCGACACCGGACTGTCCGTGACGTCGCTGTGCCGGGGCGGATTCTTCCAGCGGCCGGACGCCATCGCGGAGAACCGCCAGGCCATCGAGGAGGCCGCCGAACTGGGCTCGCCGGTCCTGGCGCTGGTCAGCGGCGGGCTGCCCGAGGGCTCCCGCGACCTCGACGGTGCGCGGCGGCGCGTGGCCGACGCGCTCGCCGAACTCGCTCCCCACGCCGGGCGGTACGGCGTGCGGCTGGCGCTCGAACCGCTGCACCCGATGTACTGCTCCGACCGCTGCGTGGTCTCGTCGCTCGACCAGGCGCTCGACCTGACCGCGCCGCTCCCCGCCGCGCAGGCCGGCGTCATGGTCGACACCTACCACCTCTGGTGGGACCCGGGCGCGTACGCCGCCATCGCGCGTGCCGGGGCCGAGGACCGGATCGCGCTCTTCCAGGTGGCCGACTGGGTCACTCCGCTGCCCGAGGGCGTGCTGACCGGGCGCGGGATGCTCGGCGACGGCTGCGTCGAGCTGCGCCGGTTCCGCGTGGCCGTGGACGAGACCGGCTACACGGGACCGATCGAAGTCGAGATCTTCAACGACGGCCTCTGGGCGATGCCGGGGGCCGAGGCGCTGTCGCTGTGCCTCGACCGCTTCGCCCGGCACGTGACCTGAGCGCGCGCGAGCGCGTCCTCCGCCGACAGACCCCAGCCCCCGGGAGGACATCCGACCTTTCTCTTGACGCTGTTCGGTACCTCATCTACGTTCTGGAAAGCGCTTACAGAAAGCGCTTTCCCCCTTCCGAGCCCATGGGTGACAGGATGACGAAGTTCAGATGGTGCCTTCTGACGATCGTCGCTGTTCTCGCAGCCCTCTTCACGGTGCCGCAGACAGCCGCGCTGGCCGACGAACAACCGGTCAAAGACCCGATCCCCGAACAACCGATCACCTCTGACCTGGGGCTGGTCCTCCAGGAGTACGCGCAGTTCCCCAAGTCCGAGCCCGTCCCCGCGCCGGTCGACCCCCGCCTGATGCGCTGGGCGCGGATCAACTTCATCGGTGAGGTGCCGGACGGCTCCGGCCGCATGTACGTGCCGGACCTGAACGGCAACATGTACATCGTCCGGAACGGCCGGCCGCACGTCTACCTCGACGTCAAGGCCCAGTTCGAGAAGTACTTCTTCTCCGGGCGCGGCCTCGGCCAGGGCTTCGGCATCGTCGCCTTCGACCCCGGCTTCCGCACGAACGGCAAGTTCTACACCGTGCACACGGAGCTGGCCTCCAGCACCACGAAGGTGCCCGACCTGCCGCAGCAGCCGGGCACGATCTACCACGGCGTCATCGACGAGTGGACGGCCGACGACCCGGCGGCGGACACCTTCCACGGCACGCACCGCGAGGTCCTCCGGCTCGGCTTCAGCGGGCAGGTCCACGGCATCCAGGAGATCGGGTTCAACCCGAACGCCAAGCGCGGCTCCAAGGACTACGGCAAGCTCTACATCGCCGCCGGTGACGGCGGGCAGGGGCAGGCCGCGGGCAACAACGACCCGCAGAACCTCGCGGTCCCGCAGGGCAAGATCCTGCGGATCGACCCGCACGGCACCGACAGCTCCAACGGCAGGTACGGCGTCCCGGCCGACAACCCGTTCGTCGGCAGGTCCGGCGCCCTCGGCGAGATCTTCGCGATAGGCATGCGCGACCCGCACCGCTTCAGCTGGGACACCGGCGGCAGCCACCGGCTGTTCCTCGGGTTCATCGGCGAGCACGCGATCGAGGGCGTGTGGGACGTCCGCGCCGGTGACAACCTCGGCTGGCCGAACCGCGAGGGCCCGTTCGTCTTCAACAAGAACGATCGCTGCAACCTGTACACGCTGCCCGAGGACGACGCGAAGTACGGCTACGACTACCCGGTGGCCGCCTACGACCACGACCCGCCGGCCGACTGGTCCTGCGATGCCGACGTCGGCAAGGCGATCTCCGGTGGGTACGTCTATCGCGGGCACAAGCTGCCGGAGCTGTACGGGAAGTACGTCTTCGGTGACCTGGTCGACGGTGCCGTCTACTACACCGAGGAGAGCCAGATGCGCCGCGGCGGGCCGCGGGCGCCGATCCACCAGCTGCAGACGTTCGACACGAGCGGCCACCGGCTGACGATGCAGCAGTTCGCCGGGGACGGCCGGGTCGACCTCCGCTTCGGTCGCGACAGCAAGGGCGAGCTCTACCTGCTCTCCAAGGCGAACGGCAAGATCTGGAAGGTCGTCGGCACCCGGCACTTCGCCGCCGGCCCGGTCGGCCACACTCATGTCGGCGGCACGGCGGGCGCGAAGAACTGGGCGCCGGTCACCCCGTCGAAGTGGAGGTTCGACGGGAACCAGGTGATCCTGGCCGAGCCCGGCACCGAGCGGCCCGGCCCGCGCCGCCCGTACGAGTACGCGGTGCTCACCAAGGGCCCGAAGTTCGGTACGGAGCGGATCGACGCGGACGTGCGGATCGACACGCCGACGGATGTCACCAACCGGGATGTGATCATCGTGTTCGGCTTCCAGTCGGACACGCAGTTCTATTACGCGCATCTGTCGCAGGACAATTCGATCTATCCGCACAACGGGATCTTCCTGGTCGACAACGCCGACCGGCAGCGGCTCGAGGACCAGTGGGACCCCGTACGCTCGCGCGGCGCCCCTCCGTCGATCAGCGACCTGAAGTGGCATCACGTGACGGTGATCCGGCACCTGGACACCGGTGAGATCGCGGTGTACCTCGACCACGCGAAGGACCCGCGGATGACGGCGGTCGACACGACTCTCGGCGCCGGCCGGGTGGGCTTCGGGTCGTTCGACAACACCGGCCGGGTCCGCGACCTCAAGGTCACCGGCACGGCGGCCGGCGACTGATCGTGGGCTCGGGCCGCCGGTCCGGGGCCCGAGCCCCCGGTGCACTCCCGGCGGTCACCGCCCGGGCGGTGACCGCCGGGACCCCAGACGCACGTGGAGGAATGATGAGAGATCTCAGCGTGACCGGGCGCCGCAGGCCCGTACGATCCCTGGCGGCGGTCGCGGTGGCCGCCCTGGTGTGCGGTCCGCTCGCGGCGAGCGCGGCCCGGGCGGACACCGGCGCGGGGGTGGGCCGGGGCGACCACGCCCTGTCGAAGGTGCTGCCGAGCCTGCGGCCCAACCTGGTCTCGTACTACGACTTCGAGCATCCCGTCCGGGGCAACCCCGCGCAGGAACGCGACCGCGGGTTCTCCGGCACGACCGTCAACCTGATCAACGGCGGGGCCGCCATGCGCGTACGGGACAGCGCGTTCCCGGGCGGAGGCCACTCGATCCAGACCAGGCAGGTGAACCCGGCGACCAAGGGCAACGACGACTGGAAGGCCGGGACGTACTCGGCGACCGGCGTGCCGACCCTGCACGCCTTCAACGGCGTCAGGGAAGCCTCGATCATGGGCTGGTTCAAGATGACCGGCCCGAACCCGGGCCCCGACTCCGAGACGGCGGACCCGTCGGACTACTACAACGCGGTCGGCCTGGCGGGCCTGCTCAGCGGCGACTCACAGGGCCATGACGTACGTGCGCTGCTGGAAGTGATCGACGTGTCCGGGACGCTGCGAGTCGTCGCGCTCGGCCGCCGCGTCGACGGCGGTCAGTCGCAGACCTTCGCCGCGAACGAGGACTGGCGGAGCATCCTGCCGATCGGCCGGTGGGTCTTCCTCGCGGCGTCGTTCGACTACGACCACGGAACGATGCGGCTGTACAAGGACGGCCGGCCGCTGGACGGCTTCTACACCACGGCCGGCGATCCCTGGCAGGTCGGCACGCCGGGCACGCACCTCACCTCGCCGACCGATCCGCGCGGCATCAAGATCGGCGGAAGCTTCCCCCAGAACACCGCCGAGAAGAACGCCTGCGACTGCCGGTTCGACGGCCTGATGTTCCTGAACCGGGCCGTGACCGGCAAGGAGGTCTGGCAGCAGTACCGCCGGGCCGTCCGCCACTGACCGCCGACCATCCGTCCTCCGGCCGGAACCGCGCGGTGAACCGGGCCCACCGCGCGGTTCCGCGCTGTCGTTCGGTGTGGCGTCGTCGTCCGTCGTGGTCACCAGGCGACGGGGAGTTCGTAGACGCCATAGACGAGGGCGTCGTGTTTGAACGGCACCTGGTCCAGATCCGTCGCCAGGCGCAGCGTCGGGATGCGGCGGTAGAGCGTGCCGTACACGACCTGCAACTCCACCCGGGCCAGCGGCTGCCCGAGACACTGGTGCACGCCGAAGCCGAACGCGATGTGCCGCCGGGCGTCGCGCTGGAGGTCGAGCCGGTCCGGGTCGGCGAAGACGGCGGTGTCCCGGTTGCCGACGTCGTTGGCCAGGACGATGCCCTCGGTGGCGCGGATGATCTGGCCGCCGACCTCGATGTCCTCCAGCGCGACGCGGCGCCGGCCGCCGTGCACGATGGTCAGATAGCGCAGAAGCTCCTCGACCGCGCCGGCGATCGCCTTCGGATCGTCGGTCTCCCGCAGCCGGACGAGCTGGTCCGGGTGCCGCAGCAGCGCGAGGGTGCCCAGCGCGATCATGTTCGCGGTCGTCTCGTGGCCGGCCGTCAGCAGGAGGCGGCCCATCATCGCCGCCTCGTGCCGGGACAGCTCGCCGGTGGCGACGCGCTCCACGGCCAGCTGAGACAGCAGGTCCTCGCCCGGGTGAGCCTGTTTGTCGGCGACCAGCCGCTCAAGGTAGCCGACCAGCCGGTGCTGGGCCGCCAACGCCTCCTCCGGCGTCGTGGCGCGGTTGACGAGCAGCCTGCTGTTGCGCTGGAAGAAGTCATGGTCGGCGTACGGCACACCGAGCAGTTCGCTGATCACCAGCGAGGGCACCGGCAACGCGAACGCCTCGACCAGATCCACCGGTGCCGGGCCGGCGAGCATGTCATCGATCAGACCGTCCACGATCTTCTGGATGGCAGGACGCAGCGCTTGGACCCGCTTGATGGAGAAAGGGGCCGTCACCATCCGGCGGAGGCGCGCATGTTCCGGGTCGTCGACGTTGATGAAGGTCCGCGACTCCTTGCGGACCGTCATCTGACCCGCGGTCGTATGGGGATAGTGCGGGAGGGTGGAGTCCGCGCTGATCCGCGGATCGGACAACAGGGCTCGCTGATCGTCATAGCGGCTGACCAGCCAGGGAGTGCTGCCGTCCCACAGCCGGACCCGGGTGATGGGAGTGTCGTCCGCCAGCGCGCGCAGGGCGGGCGGCGGGTCGAACGGGCAGCCGGTCGCCCGGGGCATCGGGAATCGCGGTGCCTCGGCCGCATGGGTGCTGGTCGTGGTGGTCACCGGGTCGGCGCTCATGGTTCTCCGTCCTTTCGACACATCCGTTGCGTGATCAGCGGCGGGAAGCGTAAGTACGAGGGCCGGGCCCGCGAGCGGCCGCGGGGTCTCCGGCTGAAGGCCGGAACGCGCGAGGTCAGGGCTTCGATCACGGGAGAGTCCCCTCGCTCGTGACGTGGGGCCGCGCGGCGTCGTGGATCAGCCGCCGGACGATCGGCAGGGCCGTCCGCATGGCCGAGCCCAAGGCCTCGCGCTCCTCCGCGGGGAGGGCGGCCAGCAGTTCGGCCAGCCGGGCATAGCGCACCTGCCCGCGCTCGGCCAGGACTCCCCGCCCGGCCTCGGTGATCGTGACGAGCGCGACCCGCCGGTCCTCCGGGTCGCGCATCCGTGCGATCAGGCCCTCGCGTTCCAGCCGCTGCACCAACTGGGTCATCGACGGCTGGGCGATGCCTTCCGCCGCGGCCAGCGCGGTCAGCCGGACGGGGCCCTCCCGCTCCACCCTGGCGAGGGTCGAGGCGGTGGTGAGACTCATGGCCTGACGGTTCGACAGGTGCCTCGCCATCAGGGCGGCCACCTCCGTCAGCGCCGCCGCGATCTCAAGGTCCCCTACGGAACGTGCTTCCTCCATGACCCGACTTATATCACCTACCTATATAGGTCGCCTATCCATTCGGCCGAGATGGATCGCGGACCGGATGACACTTACCGCGCGGTGCCTCAGGCGCCGGGGAGCAGGAGCGTGAACGTCGGTGGTGACGGGCGGGCCAGGCGCAGGCGTCCGCCTTCGGCCTCGGCGAGGCGGCGGGCCATGGCCAGGCCGATGCCGTGCCCGGCGGTCTCCGTACGGCGGCGGAACAGTTCGTCGGGTGAGCGTTCGATGCCCGGCCCCTGGTCACTGACGTCGATGGCCAGTGCCTCCCCCGCGTCACGGACGTTGACCGTCACCGTGCCGGCGCCGTGACGGATGGCGTTGTCGAGGAGGACGTGGAGGATCTGGCGGGCGGCGGCGGTGGACGCGCCTGTGGCGGGCAGGTCGGGATCGACCCGGATCCGCAGCGGGCGCCCCTTGCCGGCCGGGTCGGCCTGCCAGGTCTCCCGTGCCTCCTCCAGGAGGCCGTCCAGGTCGAGCGGCTCGTTGTGGCGGGGTACGTCGCGAGCCAGGGCGAGGAGGTCGTCGATGGTCCGCTGGAGCCGGTCCGCTTCGGCCATGGCCTGGTTGATCTCCTCCGCCCGCGTCCTGCCCGGAGCGTCGAGCATGCTCTCCAACTGGAGCCGCAGGCCGGTCAGCGGCGTGCGCAACTGGTGTGAGGCGTCCGCGGAGAACGCGCGTTCGCGGGCGAGGAGGTCGCCGAGACGCCCGGCCGTGGTCGAGAGGCTGGCGCCGGTGGAATCGATCTCCGGTATGCCGCTGGGCCGGGCGCGCACGCTGAAGTCACCGTCGCCGAGCCGTTCGGCCATGGCCGACATCTCCTCCAGCGGCCGGGCGAGACGCCGGGCCTGCCGGCGCGCGAGCAGGGCGGTGATGAGGACGGCCGCGCAGGCGACGGCCAGCATCAGCAGCCAGGTCCTGGCGACCCGCCGGTAGACGAACATCTTGCCGGCGGCCGCGCGTATCGCGCCGGTGACGTGCTCGTTGTTCGCGACCGGCACGGTGACGACGAGGTCGGATCCGTCCTGCCCATTGGCGGGGACGCCGTGCAGTGCGCCGCGTACGGCGACGTCGGCCACCGCGGGTCCGTCGCCGCCGATCCGCCGACCGGCGTGGTCGTAGACGGCCAGTTGGACACCCGGCTCGGTCGACGGCAACTCGGTGGGGTCGCGGCCGCTCAGCTGCGCTCCGGAGACGGTCACGGTCGCCTCGGTGGCGAAACGGGTCAGCTCGCTTCGCTCATCGGCCATGTAATAGTGGGCGACCCCGGCGGCCAGCGGAACGCCGAACAGGCTGATGGCCAGGATGGCCGACAGCACGGTGAGCATCACGATCCGCCTGCGCATACGGCTCCCTTCGAGCATTCCGGCGATCGTGCACCGTACGCGGCGCACCGCACGGCGTCCCCGGTGACCAGGTCCTCGCCGCCCGGTGGCGGCCTCTCGTTCAAAGGTCCCCGCCGCCGGTCGTGCCGTGACCGTGCCTCACGACGGCGGGTGTGATCACCATCGCCGCCGCGGTGGTGCGGACGGCCCGTCATCGGCGTTCCGCGGAAGACTCCGGCGAGCGGGCGCCTCAGCGGCGCGGGCCGTCCAGCCGATAGCCGTGACCGCGAAGCGTGACGATCCTCGGCATGGTCGCCGACTCGCCGCCGGCCGCCTCGGTCAGCTTCGCGCGTACCGCCGCGATGTGGACGTCGAGCGTCTTGGTGGACCCGAACCAGTTCTCGTCCCACACGTCGGCCATCAGATCCTCCCGGCTGACCGCCCTTCCGGCGTCCACGGCGAGACGGCGCAGCAGGTCGAACTCCTTCGCCCGCAAGGCGACCTCGCGATCAACGATGAAACACCGGCGAGCCCCGGCGTCCACCACCAGGTCACCGATCCGGTGCTCCTGGCGTGCCGGGCCGGACGGGGCACCACGACGCAGGTGCGCCCGGATGCGGGCCAGCACCTCCGCGAGGCCGAACGGCTTGGTGAGATAGTCGTCGGCGCCCGCGTCCAGCCCCATGACGACGTCCATCTCCTCCTGACGGGCGGTGAGCATCACCAGCACACACTCCGGCTGGACGCGGCGAATCTGCCCGCACACCTCGATGCCGTCCAGATCGGGCAGGCCGAGATCCAGCAGCACCAGGTCGAAGTCCGTGACCGTCGCCTCGCGTACCGCCCCCCGGCCGGTGCGTTGCCACACCACCTCGTGATCATGCATCCGGAGACGGGACGCGAGCATGTTCCCGATCGTCTCGTCGTCCTCGACGATGAGCAGCCGTGCCATGCCCACATCGTAGGGCGGCGATCCTGTTCGCCTTCGCCCTGGGCAGGCCGCGGCGGGCGACCCGCCCGCAGAGGGGCCGAGCCTCGGCCGCCCCGGTCGCGGCCCTCCTTCGGCGCGGCGATCGCGCTTCGCCCTCACGGTGCGGGACGGTAAGCGGGCCGCTTGCCGCCGTCTTTCCAGCCTCTTACCCGGCTCTGCCTACGTTGGCCCCACCGACCGGGAGGAGCCGGGGAATGCACAGGTCAGTACGGCATCGCCACGGCGTGGCGCGATGATCGAGGCGGAGGCCGTACGCGACGGGGCCTCGCCTCCGGCCCGCGAGACGAGCCCGGATCACGCCCGGCGGTGCCGGGCCGTGTGGTGGTGCCTGTGGACCTGGACGGCGACGTGGACCGGGCTGCGCCTGCCGGGCGGCGGCGGCTCATGGCACTACTTCGCCCAGGGCAGCCGGCTGCTGTTCGGCGACGACCGAGGCCAGGGCCTCCACCTGTACGCCGCCCATCCCGACCTGCAGATCGGGCCGATCGCCTTCCTGGTCGCGACACCGCTGCGGCTGCTCGGAGCCACACCCGGGCGTCTCCTGGCGCTCCTCGCGATGAGCCTCACCGGACCGCTCGTCCTGTACGCGCTGTGGCGCCTGGCCCCGGCACGTGCGCGGCGGCCGTCACGGCTGCTCACCGCCGGACTGCTCTTCCTTCCGGTCTGGGCCGAGTTGGTCACCCACGCCGGTCACCTGGACGACGTCCTGGCGCTGCTCTTCGCCGTCGCGGCCCTGCACGCGATCAGGTCCGGTCATCCGGTCGCCGCCGGCCTGCTGGTCGCGGCCTCCGCCGACGCCAAGCCGTGGGCCGCGGCCTTCGCTCCTCTCCTGCTCGCGGTCGGGCGCCCCGGCCGGTGGCGCGCGGCGGCCGCCTGCGCGACCGGCCTGGCGGCGGCCTGGCTGCCGTTCCTGCTCGACGACGGGCACACGCTGGCCGCGGCGAGCTTCACGATCCCGACGGCGACGTCGTCGGGCCTGCGCGCGCTCGGCCTCACCTACCCGCGTACCCCCTCATGGGACCGGCCGGCCCAGCTGGCACTCGGCTGCCTGCTCGGGGCGCTCACGGTGATCCGGGGCCGATGGCCCGCGGTCATCCTGCTCGCCACGGCCGCGCGGATCCTGCTCGACCCGGAGGTGTACTCCTACTACACGGGCGGAATCCTGCTCGGCGCCGTGGCGTACGACCTGGTGATCTCCGATCGGCGATGGCCCTGGCTGACGACGGGCGGCCTGCTGATGCTGTACGTCGCGCGCCTCGTGGCGCACGTCGCACCGATCTCCCTGCATGTTCTCGGATTGCTGCGGGTCGGATACGTCCTCGTCGTGGTCGCGGTCACGCTCCTCCCCCGCCGCCTCCGGGCGTCCCCGTACGGAACGCCCGGTCCGACGTGAAAGACACCGGCCGCCATCGGTCAGCCGTGGGCCACGGTCAGGGCGTAGAACTTGACCTTCGCGCCGTTGCTGGTGCTGCTCGACGACGACTGGTTGTAGTCGCCGGCCTTGAAGTACTGGTGATAGGCGTTGAAGCCCGAGGCGATCGAGTAGCTCTTCGTGTCGCCGTTGACGGTGACCTGGATCTTGCCGCCGACGATCGCGATGACGTAGCTCCACTGGGTGCCGAGCGGCACATTGGTCAGGGTGTAGGTGTTCTGCCCGCCGTCGGGCGACTTCTCCAGGCCGAGAACGACGTCGCCGTTGGCGTGGTAGTAGAGCTCGAGCAGCGGCTTCGTCGACGAACCACCGCTGCCGAGGTGGATCTGGCCGACGCAGACGTTCTTCGTCACCGAGACGATCCGCAGGGTCGCCGACAGCTTGTGGGTGCCGGACAGGGACCAGTCCGCGGCGCTGCCGTCGGCGTTCATCTCGCGCAGTTCGGAGCGGGCGTAGCTCGAGTTCGGCGTCGTCACTCCGGACTCGGGGTCCCAGAAGGTCATCGAGCCGTCGTTCTTGTCGGTCCAGAAGTACGCCGGGTTCGTGTACCCGCTCGCACCCTTCAACCGCGACGGCGGGATCGTGGTCGGCGAGCCGGGCGAACCGATCGGGAGCTGGAGCTCCCACACCGACAGGTTGAAGTTGCCACCCGGCGCGACGGTCGGGTCGAGGCCGGCGGCGCTCAGCCGGGTCGTGGAACCGGCGGCGACGGCGTCACCGGCATGGACGGCGCCCGCGGCGATCACCATGGCGCCGCCGGCGGCCACCGCGAGGATCTTCCGGCGGGCACGGCGCATCCGGTCGTTCTCTGCTGTCACGAACGTTCTCCTTCACGTGCTGGGGCACACGCGTCCTGGCGGGGGCGCGACCATGGCCGTACGGGCGGTCATGGATTCCCGGGCGGAAGCGGGGTTCCTCCCAGGCCATGACGTCACAGTAAGGACGTGACCGGAGATTGTAAAGATACTTAACCATTAACGTTCGGAGCTTGAGGACGCCATTCGGCAGGTCCTGCACCGTGGGTGGTCGTCGACCGGTCCCGAGGCCGTCCCCTGGGCACTCGGGACCGGTCGGCGTCACGTCCGGGCGGCCGTTTTCTCACCCGCCGTTGCCGATCTCGATCCGGATGTCGTCGACGTTCCGGTTCCAGTGGCGGTACCAGCCGTGGTGGTGGTGCCGGTGGTAGTAGTAGTCGTGGTACCGCCGATGACCGCTGAAGTGATGGTCTCCGCGGACCTGTGCCTGCTGGACGTACGCGGCGCCGGCTCGCGTGGTCTGCGCCGACGCGGGCGAGCCGGTGAGGAGGAGCGCACCGGCCGATGCGGCCGCCGCCATGCCGACGGCAACGATCGCCTTTTTCATCATGACCCATCTCCTGCTTCTTCGCTGTGGGCGGCACGTTCGCCGCATGTCAGCCACAACCGTTCGAAGCGGCCCGCCCTTCAGAACGCTTGAGCGGGCAACGACCGGAATAAGAACTATTGCAGTCGTACTCGGCGGATAGTACTAGGCGATGCGTATGATGCCGACATGGACAAGGAGACTCGATGAACCCGTCACCCGAGGAAGGCCCGCGCGGCCGGCGCCCGCCGGGCATGCTCGAGGACGAGTTGCTCGCGGTGCTGTGGGCCACCGACCGGCCGATGACCCCGGCCGACGTGCAGGCCCACCTCGGCCACCGGCTCGCCTACACCACCGTGATGTCGACCCTCACCCGCCTGTATCGCAAGGGTCTGGTCACCCGGGAACCGACCGGGCGTGGCTTCACCTACACCCCCGCCGTGAACGAGGCCGACCACACCGCCCAGGCGATGACCGAACTCCTGAGCCGCCGCACCGACCGCGCCGGCGTACTCACGCGCTTCGTCTCCTCCTTGCCCCCAGAGGACGAAGCGTTGCTGCAACGGCTGCTTCGGGGCGACGACGGCCCCTGACATGCGCGTCACCGTCCACCCGCCGCTCGTGTTCCATGACCGGCGCGCCGGATGCCGCCCAGGACCGGGACACGCCTCCTCCTCGCCGCCGCACCGGCCCCCTGGTCGCCCTCCTCGCCGCCGAC
Organism: Actinoallomurus acaciae; assembly: GCF_042429965.1. NCBI lineage: Bacteria > Bacillati > Actinomycetota > Actinomycetes > Streptosporangiales > Thermomonosporaceae > Actinoallomurus > Actinoallomurus acaciae. The sequence goes on along the minus strand of NZ_JBHLZP010000136.1, from coordinate 4,466 downwards.
CATGGGCACCGGGACGCCGGTTCAGCTGGTGCGGGAGAAGCCGCGGAACGACTCGGGGTCGGCGCGTCGTGCCTGTTCCAGCCGCATCAGTGCGCGGTCGCGGCGCTCGACGTTCGCGGCCCAGTCCTCCGGTGGCAGAGCCGCATGCACCTCCGCGGCGACGCGGGCGACGAGGTCCGGGGTCCAGGGGTCGTGCTGTCCGCGTTCGGCGCCCATCCGGGCGTACGCCGGGCCGAGCACCTCCGCGTGGCGCTCGATCCCGCCCCGGGTGTTCAGCTCCGCGGTCGCGAACGGTCCGAGGACCGACCACCGCCGGCCCAGCCCCGAGCCGACGACGAGGTCGATGTCGGCCGGTGTGGCGACGCCGTCGCGCACGAGGCAGTACGCCTCCCGCAGCAGGGCGCCCTGCAGGCGGTTGAAGATGAAGCCCTCGTTCTCCCTGCCGACCAGGACCGGCACCATGCCCGCCGCGGACAGCAGTTCCCGCGCGTGCTCGACCGTGTCCGGGGCCGTGAACGGCGCCGGGGCCAGCTCCGCGATCGGCAGCAGGTACGGCGGGTTGCCGGGGTGCACGACGAGGCACCGCGCCCGGCCGGGCAGCGCGTCCGCGAACCGCGAGCAGGGGATCATCGACGTGGAGCTCGCCAGCACCACCTCGGGCCCGGTGCGCCGGTCGAGCTCGGCGAACAGCTCCCGCTTGACCTCCAGCGACTCGACCACGCACTCCTGGACGTACGCGGCGCCCGCCAGCGCCTCGCCGAGGTCGGCCGTCGCCGTGACGAGGTCGAGCGCCTCGGCGTCGGCGAGCCCGAACCCGGCGAGCTCGGCCAGCCGCCGCTCCACCTCCGGCCGCGCCGCCGCGACCCGGCCGGCGTCGAGGTCGTACAGGGCGACTCGGTGACCGGCGCGGGCGAACACGATCGCCCACGCCACGCCGATGCTTCCCGCGCCGACGACCGCGACGGCCGGTGGTGACACCTCGCTCACGCCGTGACCTCCCGCTCGTTCTTGCGCCGGTACGCGCGCCACGTCGTCGCCCAGCGGGCCGGGTCGTCGAGCGAGGCGGTGTCGATCTGGGCCACGACCTGGTTGTGCGGCGCGGACCGGACCAGCTCCGGGTCGGCGCGTCCCTCCTCCATCACGTGGGCCAGCACGTCGATCCAGTAGTCGATGTCCTCCTTCGACCACCCCTCACCGGCCTCGGGGGTGAACGGCTCCGGAACGATCCAGGGCTCGTGGCTGAGCCAGAACGCGTCCACGCCGTAGTCGGTCATCCGGTTCTGGATGTCCACGGCGGTCACGCCCGTCTCCTCGGTGTACTCGCCGAGGCTGTAGCGCGTCATCTCCAGCCGCCGGGCGGTGAGGTGGTCGAACGACTTGGTGACGCCGGGGATGGCGAGCAGCCGCGTCTCCATGTAGTTGTTGGCCAGCACCGAGATGTCGGCCGCCTCGCGGATGCCGTCGGCGCCCATCGCCAGGGTCCACGCGTAGGCCTTCACGACCTGCGGCAGGTTGCCGAGGAACTCCCGGACCCGGCCCACGCCCCCCGCGTTCTCCCGCCGCTCGTACCCGGCGTCCGTACGGACCACGAGCGGGCCCGGCAGGAAGGGTTCGAGCTCGGGCGTGCAGCCGTACGCCCCGACCGCCGGGCCGCCACCGCCCTTCGGCGCGCCGAAGGTCTTGTGCAGCATGAACATGCACGCGTCGAAGCCCAGCTCCGCCGCCCGGATGCGGCCCATCACCCCGTTGAAGTTGGCGTGGTCGTAGAAGCACAGGCCGCCGGCCTCGTGCACGACGTCCACCCACTCCTTGATGTGCGGGTTGTAGATGCCCATGTCGTCCGGGTTGTTGATCATCAATGCGGCGGTACGGTCGCCGACGACGGCGCGCAGCGCGTCGAGCGACGGGTAGCCGTCCCGCTCCACCGGCAGTGTGATCACGTTGAAGCCCGCCGCCGCCGCGGTGGCCGGGTTGCACGGGTGGGCCTGGGCGGTGGTGATGACGTCGCGCCGCCGCTCCAGCTCACCGCGCGACTCGTGGTACGCGCGGGTGACGCAGGCGTGGACGTAGGCGGCCGCGGCACCGCCGCCCGCCTGGAAGATGAACCGGCCCATCCCCGACAGCTCGCGGAGCATCAGGTCGAACTCGTGCACGATCTCGAGCAGCCCCTGAACACTGGCGTCGTCCTGGTGCGGGTGGATCTCGGCGAGCTGGTCGCGCGCGGCGAGCAGCTCGCCGACCCGCGGGTTGTACTTCATCGTGCACGTGCCGAACAGGCTGATCCCGATCATGCCCATCGTCTGCTGGGACAGGCGCAGGTAGTGCCGCAGCACGTCGGGCTCGGCCACCTCCGGCAGGGCGAGGGGCGTCGTACGGCGCACGCCCTCCGGCAGCGCGTCCACGGCCGTCTCGATCGGCGCGGGCGGCACCGTTCCACGGCGGCCGGGCCCGCCCTGCTCCATGATCAACGGCTGGTCCCAGACCGCGGCGTGGTAACGACGGGGAATGCCGTTCATGCGGCGACCACCTCGTGTAGAGCGCTGACCAGCGCGGTGATGTCATCTGCCGTGTGGATCTCGGTGACGCAGTACAGGGCCGCCTGGCCGAGCTCGGGGAAGTCCGTGGACAGGTCCTTGCCGCCGAAGATCCCCCGGGCGCGCAGCGCCTCGTTGACCTGCGTGACCGACCGGCCGGTGGCGTTGAAGTCGACGACGAACTCCTTGAAGAAGCCGGACGGCCACCGCACGGAGACCCCGGGCACCGTGCCGACGCGCCGGGCGGCGTACGCGCTGTTCGCCGCGATCGTCTCGCCGATCTCGGCGAACCCCCGCGGCCCCATCAGGGCCATGTAGACGGCGTTGACGACCGTCCACAGGTACACCGAGTTCCCGGTCCAGTCGTTGCCCTCCTCCCGCGAGCCGTAGGAGGTCTGGTGGAACAGCGTCATGCCGAACGCGCGTTCGCCCGGGACCTTCGTGTCCGCGAGGCTGACCTGCAACGTCGGGTACTCCCGTGCGTACCGCTCCTCGTCTCGGGTGGCGATGAAGCCGCCGACGCCGCCCCCGGCGTTCAGGTGGATCCCGAGCGGCTGGGTGCTGCCCACGGCGATGTCGGCGCCGTACTCCGACGGCGGCCTGAGCAGGCCCAGGGAGATCGGGTCCACGCCGGCGATCGTCTCGGCGCCCTGGCCGCGCGCGATCCGTGCCACGGCGTCGGCGTCGGCCTCGACCACGCCGAGGTGGTTGGGCGTCTCGAAGTACACCGCCGCGGTCGCGTCACCGACCTTGGCCTCCAGGTCGGCCAGGTCCAGCCGTCCGGTGTCCGGGTCGTGCCGGGCGACGACCACGGCGATCGCCTCGGCGCCCTCGCCGCAGTACGTGCGGATCACGGCGAGACGCTCGGGGTCGAGCGTGGCCGGCACGACCACCTCACGGCGGCCGGTCATCCGCGCCGCCATCCGGATCGCGTGCCCGGCCGCGGCGCCCCAGCTGTAGACCGGCAGGCCGACGAAGTCCATGCCGACCAGCTCGCCGAGTTGCGAGGCGTACTCGAACCAGGCCTGGTTGCGGCCGTGGTCGGAGGACGGCGTGCCCCAGACCGGGGTCAGGAACTCGCTGCGCGAGGCGATCTCGTCGCAGACGGCCGGCACGTAGTGCTGCCAGCAGCCCGCGCCGAGGAAGTTCAGGTTCTCCACGCAACTGTCGTTGCGGTCGAGCAGCCGCCGTACGCGCCGGCGCACGCTCGCCTCCGCGCGGACGCCGTCGCCGAGGGCGATCGGCTCGGCCGCGAGATGGCCGGCGGGGATCTGCTCGAACAGCTCGTCGACGTCGGTGACGCCGGCCGCCCGCATCATCGCGGCCTTGGCGTCCGGCGTCGAGTTCGGCATGTACGGATGTGCCACGCCCACTCCCTTTCTGTGCGTGTTGTTCGCCGCTAGGCGACGATCCGCAGGACGGTGCTCCGGCCGCGCCCGGTGCGTACCTTGCGGTAGCCCGTGATCGGGGCGGTCGCGTGCTCGTCGCCGACGTCGATCCGCAGCACCGGCGGGTCGAGCGCGGCGACCTTGCCGCGGTCGGCGAGTATCTCGATGTGGTCGGCGCCGACCGCATTGAGCACGGCGGCGCTGAGCTGCTGGTTTCCCCGGCCGAGCAGGAAACCCTGGCCGCCCACGACGCCGAGCACCAGCGTCGCCGCCGGGTGCTCGGCGAGCAGGGCCAGCAGTTCGGTCTCGCTCGCGTCCTCGGCGACCAGCCGTCCGCCGAGGACGGCGTCGACGCCGAGGAACGACGCGGGCAGGCCGAGCGCGGCGTTGACGTACGCGACGGTGGTGCCCGGCCCGAGCAGGTAGAGCCGGTCGTCGCGCATCTGCCCGGCCACCTCGCGGCCGAGCGCGGCGAGGTCGGCGTCGCCCGTACGCGCGGTGAAGGCCTTGGCCCGCTGCAACGCGCTCCCCGCGGCCGGCACGC
>NZ_JBHLZP010000135.1:0-31711 GCF_042429965.1 Actinoallomurus acaciae | reverse complement strand
CGACACGGCCCGTACGGTGCCGGACCTGGCGGGCGTGCTGGTGCTCATCGACATGGGACACGACGCGTCGGAGGCGGCCCGCGGCGGGCCGGGGCCCACGCCGCTGTGCTTCTTCAACCCGCTCCACGGCGACGGGCCGGTGTCGGTGCGGTGGCGCGCGGTGGGCGGCCGCGAGCGGATCACGGTGCGCGCCTGCGCCGCCTGCGCGAAGGCCGTACGGGCGCGGGAGGCCCCCGACGTGCTGCGAGATGGCGCGACTCCCTACTACGAGGTGGATCCCGCGCGTAGCGTCTGGGCTACAACCGGCTACGGTCAGTTCAGGGGGGACCTCGTGCAGCGCGTACTGCGCGGTGACCTTGACCGCCGCTGATCGGAACCGACCCGCACGCTCGTCCGTCATAGTAAAACAAAGGCAAAAACTGCTCACCTGAAGGCCTCATGAAGATACGCCGTCTAACGATCTCCGCCGCACTGGCCGTGGTCGTCGCCCTGCTCTTCGGACTCGCGTCCCCGGCCGGCGCGGATCCGTTCAACAGCGTCGTGCAGGGGCTGAAGTCCCAGCGGTTCTACCTGTCCCAGGACGCCGGCGCGACGCTGTCCTCCTCGGACCGGCAGGCCGTGGTCAGCGCTCTGAAGGACGACGACTCCACGATCCGGATCGCGGTCGTCAAGACCGAGCGCGTCAGCGCGAACGGCCTCACCCAGCTCGACCGCGCCCTGGGCCGCAAGGGCACGCTGATCCTGCTCGACGGCCGGGGCTCCAAGGTGATCGCCGGATCCCACGAGGGTCTGGGCAGCAGCAAGGTCAGCGACCTCGTCGCGCAGGCGCGCGGGCAATCGTCCAACCTCAAGGACCTCCTGCTCAACCTCAACCAGCAGTTCAACAAGGCGATCAAGGACAAGAAGAGCTCCGGCACCGCCGCCGGGCTGGTCCTGCTCGGCGTCCTCGTCATCGTCGTCCTCGCTGCGGTGTTCGGGATCTTCTTCGTCTCCCGCCGGCGCAAGCGGCGCAAGGAACAGGAGATGGCCGAGCTCAAGGAGAGCGTGTACGAGGACGTCACGCGGCTCGGTGAGGACATCTCCGCGCTCAACCTCAACGTCATGGACCCCGATCTCGACCCGGCGGCCAGGGACGACTACCAGAAGGCGCTGAACTCCTACGACCAGTCCAAGTCCGCGGTCGACGCGGCCAAGCGGCCCGAGGACATGCGCAACGTCACCACGGCGCTGGAGGACGGCCGTTACTTCATGACCGCCGTACGCGCCCGGCTCGACGGGCGGCCGGTGCCCGAGCGGCGGGCGCCCTGCTTCTTCAACCCGCAGCACGGCCCCTCGGTCCAGGACGTCTCCTGGGCGCCGCCGGGCGGCGCGCCGCGCTCGGTGCCCGCGTGCGCGGACGACGCCCAGCGGGTGCTGTCCGGCCAGACTCCGGACGCGCGCATGGTGACCGTCGGCGGCTACCAGCGGCCCTACTGGGACGCCGGCCCGATGTACGCGCCGTACGCCGGGGGCTATTACTCCGGCTTCGGCGGGGGTGACATGCTGAGTGGTCTGCTGATCGGCACGGCGCTCGGCTCGATCTTCAGCGGCGGCCTCGGCGGTGGCTGGGGAGGCGGCTGGGGTGGTGGCGGCTTCGACGGTGGCTCCGGCGACGTCGGCGGCGGCGACAGCGGCTTCGACATCGGCGGCGGCGACTTCGGAGGCTTCGACGGTGGCGACTTCGGAGGCGGCGACTTCGGTGGGGGCGACTGGTAAGGCACCCGCCGACCGGAGCCGGCCCTGAGCCGGCTGCCCGGTGACCCGGGCCCCCTGCGGCGTCTTCGCTACGCCGCGGGGTTCCGGCTGCCGGAGGAGAACCACGACTGGGTCCGGCACGACCTGACCGACGCGGGGTGGCGCGGCCGCATGCTGGCCCGCCACCTCGCGCTCATGGTGCCGGTGTGCGTGCTGCTGGGCCTGCTGCCCGCGCCATGGGGCATCCGCGTCGCGGTCGGCCTGCTGGCCCTGCTGAGCAGCACCTTCGTCGTAACGGTCAACTCAGGCGACATCCGCCGCGCCCGCCTGCGCCAGCACGGCCTGCCGACCCCCGACGACCCCGACCAGAGCCGTCCTCCCCGCTGACCGGCCGTCCACAGCCTGTGGACAACCTAACGCCGGTCGGGTTCGATCAGTTTCTCCTCGCCATCGGGAGAGCGGACGCTGTACCTGAGCTCCTCGCCGTATCCCTCGGCCCACGCCTCGTAGCCGAACTGGCGGAGGCAGATGACGGCGCCGTACTGCTCGCCCTCGTCCCCGTGTTCCAGGGCGTCGAGGAGAGCCGGAGCGCTTTCCGCGCCGAGACCGCGGCAGGCGTCGAGCCACTGGTCGAACTCCGCGGACGGCGCTGGAGGCACCGGCCGCGATCGCAGGAAATCGCGGGCCGGAGAAGGAGAAGGGCTCATGCTCGGACTCCGATCGCGTGTCTCCCCTGGACCTGGATGTCCGCGAAGTTGGCTCTCTCCAGATACGGTACCCAGGCCGCGCCGCCGACGTTCGACGCGCCCAACTGGACGGTCCCGCCGGGGCGCAGCACCCGGAAGGACTCGTCCGCCACGTTCTGCGGAAAGTCGCCGTGCATGAAGGGCATTTTGTTGCCGACTACGCGATCGAACACCCCGTCGGCGAAGGGGATCCGTTCCATCGATCCGACGACGAGGAGTCCGGTGTCGCGTATCGACGTCTCGGAGCGAAGCGGCGCGATGAGCGTGTTCAGGTTGATCGCGCCCGCCACTTCGCCCTCTCCCCCGAGGTTCAGGACGAGGGGGTTGCCCTCCGTGCAGCTCATCAGGCCGAGCGGGTCGGCGTCGACGGTCGGATCGTGAACGTAGGCGTAGGGGTTCGGCTGCGGTGTCAGGCCGAGCGGATCGGGGCTCTGGTACCGGCCGGTGTCGGGGTCGTAATAGCGGTGGACGTTGTAGCCGAGGCCCGTTTCGGGGTCGTGGTACTGACCGGGAAAACGTAGCGGGCAGTCGACGTCGCCGGTGACGACCGGCTCCGCCGTGCCCCACAACGTCGCCCGCCGCCGCCAGACGATCCTGCCGTCGGCATCCGCGATCTCGGCGGGTGCACCGACCAGATCCGTGACGATGGCATAGAACCGCTCGTCGATCTCCTCTTGCGTCGGCCGGCGTTCGATCTGCGCCAAGGGCCAGGTGCCGTCGTGCACCCAGGTCGTCGCCTGCCCGCCGGTGTGGGTCTCGGCGAGGACGGTGCCGTCCCAGACGAATTCGACCCGTTCGATGATCTCTCCGCGGTCGTTCTGCCGGAGTTTGGCGACACGGCGGCCGAACGGGTCATAGCGGTAGCGCCACCGCGCGCCGTCCGGCGTGACGACCTCGGTGAGCCGGTCATCGCCATCCCACGTGTAACGCCATTCGCGGACCTTGCCGGAGAGCGTACGGCGCCGGCGTCGCGTGACCCGGCCCCGCGCGTCGTGCTCGTAGTGGATGTCGCCGGCTCGGCGGATCAGGGTCCCGGCGTACTCTCGGTCGCCCAGCGAGCCGATGTCGCCGCCGGGCGGTACCGGCCAGACGGCATTGGTGATGTTTCCGGCCTGGTCGTACGTGTAGCGTTCGGTCCAGCCGGGCGTTGACGGGTCGTGTACTCCGGTGACGCGCCCGGCCGGGTCCACGTCGAACTCCCGCGTCCCGTTCAGCAAGTCGCCGACCGCCGTGAGATGACCGTCGGCCCGGTAGCGGTACGAGCGGCGCTGCCGCACCCCGGCCGCCGGGGCGGCTGCGACGTCACCCGGCCCGCCGGAGAAGACCGCCGCCATCGTCTGTTCGATCAACCGGTGATCGCCGTCGAACGCCTGCGTCAGCAGCGTCCCGCCGACGCGGCGCTCGATCTCGCGCCCCATGAGATCGCGTCCGAACACGACCGACCGGCCGGCGGTCGTCATCGTCGCCGGGCGGCCGGCGGCGTCGTAGGACCAGAGCACGTCGGCGCCCGACGGCGTCATGCGTCTCACGCGGCGACCGGCCCGGTCGAACACCGACGTGACGGTGCGGCCGTCGCGGGTCTCAGCCACCACCCGTCCGGCCGGGTCTCGGTCGAAGCGCACGTCGGCGTCGGTGTTGGCGGCGCCCACCAGCCGGCCGGCCGAATCGTAGGAGAAGGTCGCGACGGTCTCCCCGGAGACGGCGGGCCCGCCGAGGACCTGTCGGCGCCTTTCGACGACGTTGCCGAGCCGATCGCGAACGAAACGCGTGGAGTGGGCCGTCCCGTCCGTGCGCTCGACCAGTTGACCGGCCGAATCGCGCCGATAGACGATTTCCCAGCCGTTGAAGTCGCTTTCTCCGACGAGATTTCCGGTCGCGTCATAGCGGTAGCGCCAGCGGAGCCCCTGAGGGTCGGTCACCGACGTCAGCCGCAACTCCGTGTCGTATTCGAATCGCAGCCGCGCCCCGTCCGGGCCGACCTGCGCGATCGGCACGTCGAAGGGACCGTATTCGAGGCTCGTGCCCCGGCCCTCCGCGTCGACGTAGGCGATCAGGTTGCCCTCGCCGTCGTAGCGCCACTGTTCGGCGCCGCCGCCCGGCGACACGCGCGAGACCGGCTTTCCCTCGATGTTCCAGGCGTATCGGGTCTCGCCGCCGACCGGGTCGACCAACGAGACCACCCGTCCGAACGCGTCGCGCCTCAGGGACGTGACGGCGCCGAGCGGATCGACGACCTCGGCGGGCAGTCCGGCCGCGTCGCAGGTGATCAGGGTCGTGTTCCGCAGAGGATCCGTTATGGACGTCAGTCCGCCGCGCGCGTCCCGCCCGTACCGGCTCTCCGCTCCCGTGGGATCGATCGCGGCGATCACGTTCCCCGCCGTGTCGTAGCGGAACCGCCATCGGTCACCGCCGGAACCCGTGATCTCCAGGGGCCGGCTCCGCGCGTCGTAACGCGCGCTGATCCGGCTTCCGTCGGCCCTGACCAGCGTGGTCAGGTTCCCCGCGTCGTCGTGGACGAACCTCGTGGTCCGGCCGAGCGGGTCGGTGCGGGAGAGCAGCCGATCGTGACGGTCCCAGGTGAAGAGCGTCTCCGCACCCAGCGGATTCGTCTCACTGACGATCTGGCCCCGTTCGTTGCATCGGTAGAGCGTGGTGTGACCGAGCGAGTCGGTCACCGACGTGGTGCGATCCCGCTCCCCGTAGCGCAGCGTCACCGCGAGAAACCCGTCCGGCGCACTCCCTCGGACGGCGCGCCCGCGCTCGTCGTACGAGTAGTGGTACCGATGGCCGTTGCGGTCGGCCCATCCCGTCAGCCGGGCGTTCTCGTCGTAGGAGAAGCGGAGCGGCAGACCGGAGGAGTTCACGACCTCGGCGAGATCGCCGGTCTCGTCGTATCCGTAGCGAACCAGCGTGATCCCGTCGCTGGCCGAGCCGCCACGACCCGTGACGAGTCGCAACGCCCGCACCCGGCCCTCATGAACGCCCACCGCGATGCGGTATCCGCAGGAGTGCGCCAGCGCCGTGGGCGTCCCGGAGCCGTCGCGTTCGAACTCGATCCGGTTCCCGTTGCGGTCCGATATCGCGGAGACGGGCAGCACGCCGACACCGTCGCCCGTCGCTGCGAAGTGCCAGGTCCGCCCGGTTCTCGGATCGCTGATCGTGTACGTGCCATCGGGAGTGAGCCGCAACGGCCGGCACGGCCCCGCATCCGGCAGGACCGGCGCGCCGGGCGTCTCCGGCCGGAGATAGGTGACGATCGTTCCGTCCGCGTCCGCGAACCACGCCCTCGTCCGCCCGATCTCCAGACGCTGGTCCAGGGTGGAGGCCCACGACCGTCCGAACCATCCCCCGGCCCGGTAGGACGACAGATGCGTTCGCTCGACCGTCAGCGGCAGGATTCCGGCAAGTTCGACATCGGGCTGGCGGAGTACCACCTCGCCCGAGGCGACATCGATCGGATCCTTGGTGAGGGTCCGACGGTCCACAGATCGTGACGGCAGCCCGCCGACCGCATCCGCCAATGACCGAGGGCCCGCTTCGGCGGACCGTCGCCCGGTCAGGTCCGCGGAGTCACGCACCATGCCCGGAGGAACATGAAAGTGCTTCGTAGCGGCCCCGAAAAGCCCTACAGCCGCCTTTTCTCCGGCTTCTCCCGCCATTCCCACGTAATGACCTTAGTGTCCTGCGCCTGAAATCCGTCGGCAGAGGCTTCGATGGCCCGGGTTCTGCTTCTTTGCGACTCCCTGCACCCCGTTGCCCTTAAGGTATGGATCGTCCGCAGTTAATGATCAAACTTTGGGGGACGCGTGGCACCACTGACCAGGAGGAACTTCGGCAAGGCGGCCGGGCTGGCAGGAGTCGGCGTGGCGGCGCCGGCGCTCCTGGCGGGTTGTTCCTCGGGCCAGACCAAGCTGGTCCGTCAGGCGGCCGGGACGGCGGCCACGCGCTCATGGCGCACGTCGGGAACGGCGCTGGCCGGGTTGAGCGGTTTCGACACGACGGTGAAGAGCTTCATGCAGGCGCGGAACATCCCGTGCGGGCAGCTCGCGGTCGTTCGTAAGGGCAAGCTCGTCCTGTCCCGCGGCTACACCTGGAGCGACGACGCGGGCCTCACGACCCAGCCCACCTCCCTGTTCCGCATCGCCAGCATCTCCAAGCCGGTGACCGCGACGGCCGTGCTCCGGCTCGTCCAGGACGGGAAGCTGAAACTCACCGACCAGGTCGCGACGCTGCTCGGGCTGTCGACCACGGCCGACGCGCGGCTGAAGGATGTGACGGTGCTGCGGCTGCTCCAGCACCTCGGCGGCTGGGACCGCGACATCTCCCCCGACCCGATGTTCCAGGACGCGACGATCGCGCAGGCGCTCGGCATCGCCCTGCCGATCAAGCAGGCCGACATCATGCGCTACGAGTCGACGCGCAAGCTCGACCACGCACCCGGGACGACGTACGCCTACTCCAACTACGGGTTCATGCTGCTCGGCCGGATCATCGAGAAGGTCACCGGGCAGAGCTACGCGACCTACGTCCAGCAGACGGTGCTGACGCCGCGCGGCATCACGAGGATGCGCCAGGGCCACACGCTCACCGCGGCGAGCGGCGAGGTCCCCTACTCCTCGATCTACACCGCCCCCACCGTGTTCGACAACACCGGCAAGACGGTGCCCACCCAGTACGGCGGGTTCAACCTGGAGAACATGGACTCCCACGGCGGATGGCTCGCCACCGCCATGGACCTGACCCGCCTCGCGGGGATCTACGACGGCGGTACGAGCGTGTTGAACGCGACCTCGATCCAGCAGGCGTTCGCCAAGCCCGCGACCGGGGTCAACAGCAACGGCTGGTACTACGGGTGCGGCTGGATGGTGCGGCCGGTCACCGGCGGCATGAACACCTGGCACGACGGGAGCCTGGCCGGCACCAGCACGCTCATGGTCCGCCGGTACGACGGGCTGTCGTGGGCGGTGCTGTTCGACCAGCGGCAGGAGGGCAGCGCGCCGAGCTACTCCGACATCGACCCCGCGTTGCACACCGCCGCGGACGCGGTGAAGACCTGGCCCACCGGCGATCTCACGTCGACGTACTTCTGATCGCGGGCCCGCGCGTCGCCGGCCGGGTCGCCACGCGGCCCGGCCGATCGCCCGGCGTAACCGCGAGTTCAGGTGCCGAGCCCTCCGCGTCCGCCGGTCTCGGGGAGCGCCTGAGAACTCCCCCTCACCGCGCGGCGGACCTCAGTAGGCCGACTCCTGCATCAGACGGCGGGACGCCTCCGTGATGCTGCCGGAGACCGAGGGGTACACCGCGAAGGTGTGGGCGACCTGGTCGACCGTCAGGTGCTGCTGGACGGCCATGGACAGGCCCAGGATCAGCTCGCTCGCACGCGGGGCGACGATCACTCCGCCCAGCACGATGCTCGTCGCCGGGCGGCAGAACAGCTTCACGAAGCCGTCGAGGAAGCCCTGCATCTTCGCCCGCGGGTTGGTCGACAGCGGCAGCTTCACGATGCGCGCCGGGACCTCGCCCGAGTCGATCTGCGCCTGTGTGACGCCGACCGCGGCGACCTCCGGGTCGGTGAAGATGTTCGCGGCCACCCAGCCGAGCTTCAGCGGCTGCACCGCCTCGCCGAGGGCGTGCCACATGGCGATCCGGCCCTGCATCGCGGCGACCGAGGCGAGCATCAGGACGCCGGTGCAGTCGCCCGCGGCGTACACGTGGGCCGCCGACGTGCGGGAGACCTTGTCGACCTGGACGAAGCCGCGCTCGTCGAGGCGTACGCCGGCCTCCTCCAGGCCCAGGCCCTTGGTGTTGGGGACCATGCCGACCGTCATGAGGCAGTGCGAACCCCGGACCGTACGGCCGTCGGTCAGCGTCACCTCGACGCCGTCGCCGACGCGGCGGACGCCCGCCGCACGCGAACGGGCCAGCAGCTCCATGCCGCGGCGCTGGAAGACGTCCTCGAGCACGCGGGCGGCGTCCTCGTCCTCGTTGGGCAGCACGTGGTCACGCGAGGAGACGAGCGTCACACGCGACCCGAGAGCGAGGTACGCGCCGGCGAACTCGGCGCCGGTCACACCGGAACCGACCACGATCAGGTGCTCGGGCAGCTCCGGCAGCTCGTACAGCTGGCGCCAGTTGAGGATGCGCTCGCCGTCGGGCTCGGACCCCGGCAGCACGCGCGGGGTCGCTCCCGTGGCGATGAGGACGACGTCGGCCTGGATCCGCTCGTCGCCGACGGCGACGATCTGCGGGTCGACGAGGCGGGCGTCGCCGTGGACGATCCGGACGCCTTCGGCGGAGACCCGGTCCTCGATGTCGGCGGACTGCGCCCAGGCGAGCTCGCGGACGCGCTTGTTGACGAGAGGAAGATCGACCTCGAGGCCGCCCACGATGCCGTCGCCGCCGCCGGAGAACCGGACGCCCAGCGAGGCGGACTCCGAGAGGGTCGCCATGCGGGTGGAGGTCGCGATGAGGGTCTTGGAGGGCACACAGTCGGTCAGCACGCAAGCACCGCCGGGGCCGTCGCGTTCGACGACGGTCACGTCCGCGCCGAGCTGCGCGGCGACGAGCGCGGCCTCGTAGCCGCCCGGGCCCCCTCCGATGATGGCTATGCGTGTACTCACATGCTTCATTCTCCCGCACTCCGGGAGTTAACGTGCCGCCACGCCCGTCCAGGCCGTACGCTGGGCGACCGTGGCCTTGTATGCGGCGTACGCCTCCAATATGGATCCCGACCAGATGGCGGAGCGGGCTCCGCACTCGCCCCTGCGCACCACCGGCTGGTTGCAGGACTGGCGGCTGACCTTCGGAGGAGAGAACGTCGGCTTCGAGGGCGCCCTCGCCACCGTGGTCGAGGCCGCCGGTGAGCACGTCTTCGTGGTGCTCTACGACGTGCCGGAGTTCGACGAGCAGGCGCTGGACGAGTGGGAGGGCGCCGCGCTCGGCGTCTACCGCAAGATCCGCGTACGGATCGCCACGCTCGACGGCGACGCGCTCGCGTGGCTCTACGTCCTCGACGACTACGAGGGCGGCCTGCCCTCGGCCCGCTACCTGGGCATTCTCGCCGACGCGGCGGAGAAGGCCGGGGCGCCGGACGACTACGTCAAAGAGCTGCGCACCCGGCCCTGCAAGTCCCTCGGCGACTGATCGGAATCGGGTCGGTCCAGGGCGGTCCCGGCGGCTTTGACCACGCCCCGTCCCGAGGCCGGAGGCCCCGGTGGGCACTGGTCCGGTGCGGGAGGCCCCGTCGGAGGCGATCACGCCCAGACCACCTCCAACGGCGCGTCCATTATCTTTGGCCGGACACAGACGGCCGCCGCTTGCGCCGCCGCGACCTGTATCGGCGGGCACGTCCGGCGAAGAGGTCCACGAACGCGGTGTGCCGGTGCCGTGGAAAAGGAGCGAAATCGGTGAGCAACGACGCCTACGACCTCGCCCGCTGGGCGGCCGACGGGCTGCGCCGGCACATCCCCGCCGACACGTTCGACGTCGCCCTCGTCATGGGCTCGGGCTGGGTTCCCGCCGCCGACGCGCTGGGCTCTCCCGCGGCCGAGGTGAACATGACCGAGCTGCCCGGGTTCGCGCCACCGGCGGTGCCGGGCCACCATGGCCGGATCCGGCTCGTGGAGATCGGCGGTAGGACCGCCCTGATCTTCCTCGGCCGCACGCACCTGTACGAGGGCCACGGGCCCGCGGCGGCCGTCCACGGGGTCCGTACCGCCCTCGCGGCGGGCGTGAGGACGGTCGTGCTGACCAACGCGGCGGGAGGCCTGCGGCCCGAACGGCAGGAGGTCGGCGACCCGGTGCTCATCTCCGACCACCTCAACCTCACCGGCCACAACCCCATCACCGGCCCGAACTTCATCGACCTCACCGACGCCTACTCGCCCGCCCTGCGGACCCTGGCCAAGGAGATCGACCCCGGCCTGGACGAGGGCGTGTACGCCGCGCTGCCGGGCCCCTCGTACGAGACGCCGGCCGAGATCCGGATGCTGCGGACGCTCGGCGCGGACCTGGTCGGCATGTCGACCGTCCCGGAGACGATCGCGGCGCGGGAGGGCGGCGCGTCGGTCCTGGGGATCTCGCTCGTGACCAACATCGCCGCCGGGCTCGCGGGCAAGCCGCTGGACCACGCGGAGGTCCTGGCCGCCGGCCGGGCCTCCGCGGCCCGCATGGGCGAACTGCTCGGGAAGCTCATCCCGGGGCTGTGAGGGGGACGTACGTGAGCGAGCACAGGGCGCGGGCCGAGGCGTGGCTGGACCAGGACCCCGACCCGGAGACGCGAGCGGAGCTGCGGGCCCTGCTCGATGACCCGGCGGCGCTGTCCGAGCGGTTCGGGGCGAAGCTGGAGTTCGGCACGGCGGGGCTCCGGGGCGAGCTGGGCGCCGGCCCGAACCGCATGAACCGCGTGACGGTCATGCGCGCCGCGGCGGGCCTGGCCTCGGTGCTGACCGCACGCGATGATCTCCAGGAGTCCGACGGCGGCGTCTCGGTCGTGATCGGCTACGACGCACGGCACAAGTCCGACGTGTTCGCCGAGGACTCCGCGGCCGTGCTGACGGGCGCGGGGATCACGGTGCACCTGATGCCCCGGCCGCTGCCCACGCCGGTCCTCGCGTACGCCGTGCGCCATCTGGGCTGCGCCGCCGGGATCATGGTCACGGCCAGCCACAACCCGCCGCGGGACAACGGTTACAAGGTCTACTGGGAGGACGGCGCGCAGATCATCCCGCCGCTCGACCAGGAGATCTCCACGGCGATCGACGCGGTCGGCCGGGTGGACGAACTGCCGCAGGGCGCCGGCTGGCGGGTGCTGGACGAGGCGATCCTGGAGGCGTACCTGCGGTCGCTGGCCCGGCTGCCGCTCGGGACGTCGCGCGACGTGACGGCCGCGTACACGCCTCTGCACGGCGTGGGCGGCCTGGTGCTGGCCCGGGCGTTCGCCTGGTGCGGCTTCCCGGAGCCGGACGTCGTCGCCGAGCAGGCCGTCCCCGACCCGGACTTCCCGACCGTGGCCTTCCCGAACCCGGAGGAGCCCGGCGCCATGGACCTGGCGCTCGCCCTCGGCAAGGGCCGCGACCTGGTGATCGCCAACGACCCGGACGCCGACCGGTGCGCGGTCGCGGCCGGCGGGCGGATGCTGACCGGAGACGAGGTCGGCGGCCTGCTCGCGGAGTACGTCCTGCGGCACACCGACGGGGCCGACCGGCTCGTGGCCACGACGATCGTGTCCTCGTCCCTGCTGCGCGCGATCGCGGCCGAGCACGGCGTCCGGTACGCCGAGACCCTGACCGGCTTCAAATGGATCATGAAGGCCGGCACCGACGACGGGGTGCGGCGCGACCGGCTCGTCTACGGGTACGAGGAGGCGCTGGGCTACTCGGTCGGCGGCGACGACGGCGTGCCCGTACGCGACAAGGACGGCGTCGGCGCGGCCCTCACGGTGGCCGCGATGGCCGCCTCGGCCAAGGAGTCGGGCCGTACGCTCCTGGACCTGCTGGACGACCAGGCGCGGCGGTACGGCCTGCACGCGACGGCACAGCTGTCCGTGCGGGTGGAGGACCTGTCGGTCATCGCGGACGCGATGGTACGGCTGCGGGAGTCACCGCCGGACGAACTCGCGGGCCGTACGGTCACCGAGGTCGACGACCTGGCGGAGGGACTCGACGGCCTGCCACCGGCGGACGTGATGCGGCTGCGCCTGTCCGGCGGCGGCCGCGTGATCGTCCGGCCGTCGGGCACCGAGCCGAAGCTCAAGTGCTACCTGGAGGTCGTCGTCCCGGTGACGTCCTCGGTGGAGGAGGCCCGTGCGAAGGCCGCCGAGGACCTGACCGCCCTCCGCGAGGCCGTGGCGGACGCGCTGGGCCTTTGAGCCGTCTCGCGGACCCCGGGCCTGCCGGGACATCCGCGCAGGCCAGCGGCTGATACTCCCGGCTAGCCGAGCGTCGACTTTGGTCGCTACCCGCCGCCCGGCGGCCCGCATACCGTAGGGGACCATGAGCGGCACCGAGGCTCCCCGGCCGGACTACCCCTGGCTGCTTCCCGCGTTGCTGGCGGGCGGCGGCGAGGACCGGGTGCGCCGGTCCGCCCGCGACTGGGTGATCGACGTCCTCTGCTTCCTGCTGGCCTCCGGTTTCGGCGCGTTCATGCTGTACGTCACCGGGCACGGCCCGCACCCGGCCCACCATCCGCCGCGGTTGCCCGACGTCGTCGCCGGCGTGGTGGCGTGTCTGCTCCTCTGGTGGCGCCGGCGCTGGCCGGTGCCGATCGCGTTCGGCCTCGCCCTGCTGGGAGCCGTCTCGGTGACCTCGACCGGCGCGGCAGCCATCCTCGTGTTCACCGTCGCCGTCCACCGGCGGTTCCGTACGGTCGCGCTCGTCGCCGCCGCGCACGTCGCCAGCGGCGCGGTCTACTCGGCGTTCTATCCCGATCCGAGAGAGTCGTACTGGGTCGGCCTCCTGTGGACGCTCATCGTCATCGGCGCCGTCGTCGCGTGGGGCATGTTCGTCCGTGCGCGACGGCAGCTCGTGCTCTCGCTGCGTGACCGCGCGGTACGGGCCGAGTCCGAGCAGCAGCTCCGCGTCGAACAGGCCCGCCACCAGGAGCGCGCCCGCATCGCACGGGAGATGCACGACGTGCTCGCCCACCGGATCTCGCTGCTCAGCGTGCACGCGGGCGCGCTGGAGTTCCGCCCCGACGCGCCTTCGGAGGAGATCGCGCAGGCGGCCGGGGTGATCCGGGCCAGCGCGCACCAGGCGCTCCAGGACCTGCGGGAGGTGATCGGCGTCCTCCGCGACGACGCGAACGACGGCGCGCCCGAACGCCCCCAGCCCAGCCTCACCGACCTGCCCGCCCTGATCGACGAGTCACGCCGCGCCGGCATGGCGGTCCGCTGGGAGAACCGCATCCGCGACGTGACGAAGGTGCCGGCCAACATCGGCCGCAGCGCGTACCGCACGGTGCAGGAGGGACTGACCAACGCCCGCAAGCACGCGCCCGGCGCGGCCGTCCAGGTGATGGTGGACGGATCGGCCGGCACGGGACTGACGGTCGAGGTGCGCAACCCGCTGGTGAAGGCCGCCCCGGAGATCCCGGGCGCGGGCGCGGGCCTGATCGGCCTCACCGAACGCGCGACGCTGGCCGGCGGCCGCCTCGAACACGGCCGTACGCGCCAGGGCGACTTCCGCGTCCGCGCCTGGCTCCCCTGGCCCGCCGCCTGACTCATTGAACGGCGCCCGGCCAGGTCGTCCCACCTGTCCGTTACGCAACGGCCGTCGCCCGGGATGGGGCGAAAGGGGCTGATCGGCCGCGTTCACGGCTAGTCTGTGCGGCGTGACCATCCGCGTTCTGATCGTTGACGATGACGCCCTGGTCCGTACGGGACTGTCGATGATGCTCGCCGGGGCCGAGGATCTGCAGATCGTCGGCGAGGCCGACGACGGCGACCAGGTCGGCGGGCTGGTGGCCGAGCACGCGCCCGATGTGGTGCTCATGGACATCCGGATGCCGAGGACGGACGGGCTGACCGCCACCGAGCAGGTACGGCGCCACGACGGCGCGCCGGAGGTCATCATCTTGACCACGTTCGACGCGGACGAGCACGTCGTACGGGCGCTGCGGGCGGGCGCCGGCGGGTTCCTGCTGAAGGACACGCCGCCGGCCGACATCATCAACGCCATCCGCAAGGTCGCGGCCGGCGAGCCGATCCTGTCGCCGAGCGTCACGCGACGGCTGATCGCGCAGGTCACGGAGGTGCGGCGCAGTCCCGCGCTGGCCTTGATGGACCAGCTCAGCGAGCGGGAGCGCGAGGTCGTGGTCGCCATCGGGCAGGGCAAGTCGAACGCGCAGATCGGCGCCGACCTCTACATGAGCGTCGCGACGGTCAAGGCGCACGTCTCCCGGCTGCTCACCAAGCTCGATCTGAACAACAGGGTTCAGGTCGCCCTGCTCGCCCATGACGCCGGACTCGTCTGAGGATCCGGTATTCTTACGGAGACGCGGACGTGGCTCAGTTGGTAGAGCATCACCTTGCCAAGGTGAGGGTCGCGGGTTCGAATCCCGTCGTCCGCTCCATTTCGGACAACATCGGCCCGATGCGGCCTACACCGACGCGATGACGATGGTCACCACCGTCAGGATCCCCGGCGCTGCCAGTGCGATGATCGCGGGCCACGCCCACGTCGACGTCACCGTGGCCGGTGTGCCCGGGTCCTCCTTGTGCCCGGCGGCGAGCTCGCGAAGCTGCTCGACCGCGAAGTCGGTCGCGGTACGGCCGCGCATGTACTCGGCGACGGCCTCGGGCAGCTTCTTGTCCTCGCGCCGGGCCTTCAGCTCGGACTTGGCGCGTGCGCGGGGCGAGGTCTGCAGCACGAAGGCGCGGCGCCGCTCCTCGCCGACGTACGCGTAGACCGCGTCGCCGCCCTCGAAGCGGTCGATCGCCTCCCAGGGCAGGCGGACGTCGCGCAGCAGGTTGTGGAAGCGGACGGCCTCCTCATCGGCGACGATGCGCGGCCGCAGGGCGACCGCGTAGGCGATGCCGCAGCCCAGCAGCATGACCGCGGCGGCCACCACCGACGCGATGTCGCGGCCCCGCCAGGCGAGGTCGGCGAGGTTGAGGACGGCGAAGACCATCCAGGCCCAGCCGCAGAACCGGATGCCGCCGGACCGGAACGTACGGGCGCCGGGCGCCGTCTTGGGGAACACGCCGGCGCTCATGGGTGCGAACGCCACTTCAGCTGCGCGAAGCCGGGTTTGATGACGCCGTTGATGAGCTCCAGCCTTTCGTCGAAGCCGATGAAGGCCGACTTCATGGCGTTGACCGTGAACCACTGCAGGTCGTCCCAGCCGTAGTCGAACGCCTCGACCAGCTTGGCGAACTCCTCCGACAGCGTGGTGCCGCTCATCAGCCGGTTGTCGGTGTTGACCGTCACGCGGAAGTAGAGACGCCGCAGCGGCCCGATGGGGTGGGCGGCGATCGACTTGGCGGCTCCGGTCTGCACGTTGGAGCTGGGGCACATCTCCAGCGGAATGCGCTTGTCGCGCACGTACGCGGCGAGCCGGCCGAGCCGTGGCCGCTCGCCGTCGCGGTCGGTGATGTCGTCGATGATGCGGACGCCGTGGCCGAGCCGGTCGGCGCCGCACCACTGGATGGCCTGCCAGATCGACGGAAGCCCGAACGCCTCACCCGCGTGGATGGTGAAGTGGGCGTTCTCGCGCTGGAGGTACTCGAAGGCGTCGAGGTGCCGGGTGGGCGGGTATCCCGCCTCCGCGCCGGCGATGTCGAAGCCGACCACCCCGGCGTCGCGGTAGCGGACCGCGAGCTCGGCGATCTCCATGCTGCGCGCCTGATGCCGCATGGCGGTCAGCAGTGTGCCGACGCGGATGCCGAAGTCGCGTCCGCCGTCGGCGAAGCCCTTGAGCACGGCCTCGACGACCTGCTCCAGCGACAGCCCGCGCGCCCCGTCTCCGCCCACGCCGCGCGTGTGCTGCTCGGGGGCGTAGCGGACCTCGGCGTACACGACGCCGTCGCGCGCCAGGTCCTCGGCGCACTCGTACGCGACCCGGGTCAGCGCCTCTGCGGTCTGCATCACGCCGACCGTGTGGTCGAAGGTCTCCAGGTAGCGCTCCAGCGAGCCGGAGTCGGACGCCTCGGCGAACCAGGTGCGCAGGTCGTCCGGGTCGGTGGCGGGGAGCCCGTCATAGCCCGTCTCACGGGCGAGTTCGGCGATGGTCGCCGGGCGCAGCCCCCCGTCAAGGTGATCGTGGAGCAGCACCTTGGGGGCCCGCCGGATGTCATCGAGCGAAGGCCGGTTGGTCACGTGTCGCACATTACCCGCAGGCAGGCCGGATGGGCGCCGATCAGTATCCCCGCCGGCGACGCCGGCCGGCGGGCATCACGCCCGGAGGCCCCGGGGCCGGGGGCATCGCCGCCTTCGTCCACAGGTACGGGCGCGGGTTGTTGATGACCGGAAGCCTGGGGAAAGCCGCGCGATAGACGTGGATACCAGGCCAAACAGCCGCATCCCGCCTCCTCGACCGCTCTCCCGTGCGGCGGGTTATCCACAGACTGTGGAGTCGCCTGTCCCCCGCCGCGCCGACCCGGAGGCCGAGTTGTCCACAGGTCACCGACGATCGCCGCTCGACGTCCTCCAGCGGGGGTCGACATGCCCCAGCCACGCGTCTTGATCGTCCGCCAGCGGTCGTTCGAGCGGCAGTGGCAGGAAACGGCAGGCGAACGTCAGACCGGCGTCGTCTCCGCCGCCACCGACGGTGTGGTGCCATGCGTCGGCCGTGGCCGCGGGCGCCTGAAGGTGGAAGTAGGTGGTCCTGCGCGGCCGGCGGGTGTCGGGATGGGGCTTGTTCTCCACGAGGATCGGCCTGATCACCGCGGTGGTGAGCAGGCCGGTCTCCTCGGCGACCTCGCGCAGCACGGCCTGCTCCGGCTCCTCACCGGGACGGACGCCGCCCGCGGGCACCTGAGTGCCCGCCTGCGGCAGGCCGACGTGGTCGAAGACGAGGAGCTCGGAGACGGAGCGCTGCCTGATCACGTACGCGGCGACGCGGAAACGGGTCACCCGCGCATTCTCCCAACGGCGACGTCGGGATGCCATCTGGCATCTTCGGCGTGAGGCTGAAAGATCCGGCGGTCGTGCGGACATGTGGTGTAGTCCTCGGGTACGTGCTGCGGCGATGTCACTCTCCTGACGACGCCGCCGACGTGGTGGCCGAGACGTTCACCATCGCCTGGCGCCGGGCGGGCGAACTGCCGCCCCGTGACGAGGTCCGCCTTTGGCTGTACGGGGTGGCGCGCCGGGCGCTGGCCAACCACCTGCGCGGTGAGCGACGGCACTTGATCAAGACGGCGATGCCGCACGACGAGTTGGCGGCCGCACCGCCGGCCGCACCGGCCCCGCTGGAGAACACGGCGGTCGCGCGGGTGTTCGGTGACCTGCCGGACCGCGACCGGGAGTTGCTCGCGCTGGTCGCCTGGGAAGGGCTGGGCAACGCGGAGATCGCCAAGGTCCTCGGCTGCTCACGCAATGCGGTGAGCATCCGTCGGAACGGCGGGCCAGGACGACCCGTCGGTACGGACGGTTCGCGGCCACCGCCGTCGCGGCCACCGCCGTCGCGGCGACCGCGGTGGCCATCGCCGCCGTCGTCGCGTTGGGCTCCGGCGGGCCCGGCCCGATCCGAAGCTACGCGAACGCCGCCGTGGACATTCAGCAACGACGCCTACCGGGTGCGCATCGAGAACGTCTACGCCGACCAGCGCCAGTTCCACGACGCGTTCGCCAAGTTCGGCCTGGATGTGACCCTGGTGATCGTGCCGGTCTCCCCGGGCCGGGAACGCACGATCATCGGCGGCGCCAACACCGGCGAGGGCGGGGCGACGATCGCCACCTCTCTGACCTACCCGCCTCACCAGAACACCCCATGTCCGCTGACGGTGCAGGTCAGCGGCAAAGCGGTACGCCAGGGTTCAACCAAGATCCTGATTGGCCGGGCCGCCCGCCCCGGCGAGCCCTACCGGTTCCAGCCCCCGGCGGCGGGCGACCACCCGCCGAGCCTGCGGCTGACCGGACGGACCGTCGCCGAGGCCCTGTCCCGGCTGCACAAGCGGAACCTGACCGCCGTCTACGTGCTCGGGCGGTTCCACAAGGACGGTTCAGGCAGCGATTACGCCCCACCGGCCGCCTGGCGGCCCCAGGGCGACCGGCGCGTCACGGGCGCATGGATGCACGGCTCCAACACGGTCGCCCTGCTGATCGCCCCGGTCAAGGGCGATCCCGCCCCCGATCCCAACGCGCCCGGCCGCCCCGGCTGAAAGGGCCGGAGGATCACGCGATGCGGTCGATGATCAGCGGAGACGGGGTGAACGCCTCGCCGATCTCGTACGCGCCGTCCAGGGCCTCCAGGGCCCGGTCGAAGCGGTCGGCCGTGTCCGCGTGCAGGGTCAGCAGCGGCTCGCCCTCGCGGACACGGTCGCCCGGCTTCGCGTGCAACGTGATGCCCGCCGCGTACGACACCGGGTCCTCCTTGCGCGCGCGGCCGGCGCCCAGGCGCCACGCCGCCACGCCCACTCCGTACGCGTCCAGGCGGCTCAGTACGCCCGTCGCCGGGGCCGCCACCTGGCAGGTCTCGTCCGCGACCGGCAGCGCGGCGTCCGGGTCGCCGCCCTGAGCGCTGATCATCGAACGCCAGGCGTCCATCGCCGAGCCGTCGCGCAAGGCCTCGGCCGGGTCCTTGGCGCCGGTCAGACCCGCCGCCGCGAGCATCTCGCGCGCCAGCGCCACGGTCAGTTCGACCACGTCCGCCGGGCCGCCGCCGCCCAGGACCTCCACCGACTCCGCCACCTCCACCGCGTTGCCCACGGCGAGGCCGAGCGGCGTCTCCATCGCGGTCAGCAGGGCGACCGTGTGGACCCCGTGGTCGCTGCCGATGTCGACCATGGTCCGGGCCAGCTCGCGCGCGTCGTCGACGTTCTTCATGAACGCGCCCGAGCCCGCCTTCACGTCCAGGACCAGCGCGCCCGTGCCCTCGGCGATCTTCTTGGACATGATCGAGCTGGCGATCAGCGGGATCGACTCGACCGTGCCGGTGACGTCGCGCAGGGCGTACAGCTTGCGGTCGGCCGGGGCCAGGCCCGAGCCGGCGGCGCACACCACCGCGCCCGCCTTGCCCAGAACGCCCAGCATCTCCTCGTTCGACAGCGACGCTCGCCAGCCCGGGATCGACTCCAGCTTGTCGAGTGTGCCGCCGGTGTGGCCCAGGCCTCGTCCGGACAGCTGCGGGACGGCCGCGCCGCAGGCGGCGACGGTCGGCGCCAGCGGGAGTGTGATCTTGTCGCCGACACCGCCGGTGGAGTGCTTGTCGGTGGTCGGCCGGTCGAGCCGGGACCAGTCCATCCGCTCGCCCGAGCGGATCATGGCCTCGGTCCACCGCGCGACCTCGGCCCGGCTCATCCCGCGCAGCAGGATCGCCATGGCCAGAGCGGCCATCTGTTCCTCGGCGATCTCACCGCGGGTGTACGCGGCGACCGTCCAGTCGATCTGCTCCGGGCTCAGCGAACCGCCGTCGCGCTTGGTGCGGATGACATCGACCGCGTCGAAGCTCATGGTCACCTCTCCAGGTCCTCCGGGCCGAACGCGTCCGGCAGTACCTCGCTCATCGGCCGTACGCCACGTGTGGTCTCCAGCAGCATCGACGGCCCGCCGTGCTCCCACAGCAGCTGGCGGCAGCGCCCGCACGGCATCACCGGGTCGCCGTGGCCCTCGACCACCGAGACCGCGACGAGACGCCCGCCGCCGGTGCCGTGCAGCGCCGAGACCAGGCCGCACTCCGCGCAGAGCCCGACCCCGTACGAGGCGTTCTCCACGTTGCAGCCGGTGACGATCCGGCCGTCGTCGGTCAGGCCCGCGGCGCCGACCGGATAGCCGGAGTACGGCGCGTACGCGCGGGCCATGGCCGCACGGGCCGCCTCCCGCAGCGCGGGCCAGTCGATGTCGGCCATCAGTGCCCT
Source organism: Actinoallomurus acaciae (assembly GCF_042429965.1). Classification (NCBI taxonomy): domain Bacteria; kingdom Bacillati; phylum Actinomycetota; class Actinomycetes; order Streptosporangiales; family Thermomonosporaceae; genus Actinoallomurus; species Actinoallomurus acaciae. Next base: position 11,716 of record NZ_JBHLZP010000135.1, on the reverse strand, counting down.
CCGCCCTTTCGATAGCGCATGCCGTCGGCGGCGGGCATCCGCAGCCGCTGCGCGGCGAACGCGAGGACGAGCAGGGTCGTGATGTGCGGGCTGTACGTGACGATCTCACGCGGCAGCGCGTCGGTCAGGAAGAACCACACGAGCACTCCCGCGGCGACCACGGCCGAGATCGCCGCCGCGACGACCCGCCGCCGGTAGCCGCGCCAGACCGCCAGCGCCAGCAGTCCGATGCCGATCAGCAACAGCATGGCGTGCACCGCGCCGGTGCCGCCGCGCAGTTGCAGCGCGTCGGTGTACCCGAACAGGCCGGCGCCGCCGGCGACCATCCCCGGCCGCCAGTTGCCGAAGATCATCGCGGCGAGGCCGATGTAGCCGCGGCCGTTGACCTGCCCCTCCTGGTAGTTCGAGGACGCCACCATGGCCAGGAACACCCCGCCGATACCGGCGAAGGCGCCCGAGATGACCACGGAGGCGTACTTCATCCGGTACACCTTCACGCCGAGCGACTCGGCGGCGACCGGATTCTCCCCGCAGGAGCGCAGCCGCAACCCGAACGCGGTGCGCCAGAGCAGGTAGTACGACACGGGTATGAGGAGGATGCCGAGCAGCGTGATCGGCGAGAGGTTCGTCAGCACGCCGCGGACCAGGCCCGCCAGGTCCGAGACGAGGATCCAGTGGTGCTTCTCCAACGAGCCGAGCGGCTTGCCGACCCCGGGCACGCTCCACGTCGGGAAGTTCGGCAGCGGTGGCGACTGGGTCGCTCCGCCGCCCTGCTCGTCGGTGAACAGCAGGTCCGACAGGTACCGCGTCACGCCGGGCGCGAGGATGTTGATCGCGACACCGGACACGATGTGGTCGACGCCGAACGTCACCGTCGCGACCGCGTGCAGCAGGCCGCCGACGGCTCCGGCGACGATGCCGCCGAGCAGTCCCAGCCACGGGTTGCCGCTGAAGTAGGACGCGAAGGCGGCACCCCACGTCCCGAAGGTCATCATGCCTTCGAGGCCGATGTTGATGACGCCGGAGCGTTCGGACCACATGCCGCCGAGCGCGGCCATGCCGATCGGCACCGCCAGGGCCAGCGTCGCGCTCATCGTGCCGCTGGAGGTGATGTCGGACTCGCCGGTGATCAGTCGAAGCAGGATCAGCGCGACGAAGATGCCGCCCCCGACGAGCAGCAGTCGTGAACGGCGCCGCTCGCGGTCCTCGGTGTCCGGCGCCGGAGTCCGGATCTCCTGCTCGATCATGCGGCGACCTCTCCGAGCTGGGCGGCGACATGCCGCTGGTCGATGCGCTGGCCGACCCGGCTGACGACCTCGTAGACGACCACCACCGACAGGAGCACCGCGGCCTGGGTGATCGCCACGATCTCCTTGGGAATGTCGTTGAAGTCCAGGATCTGCGATGACACGTCCAGGAACGCCCACAGCAGGGACGCGAACGCGATGCCGACCGGGCCGTTGCGGCCGAGCAGCGCGATGCCGATCCCGGTGAGCCCGATCCCGGTCGGGAAGTCCAGGGAGTAGGTGTAGGACCCGCCGAGCAACTGGGGCATGCCGATCAGGCCCGCGATCGCGCCGGACATGACCATGGCCATGACCACCATGCGCCTGACGTCGACGCCGCTGGCCACGGCCGCGCTCTGGGACACGCCGCTCGCCCGCAGGTCGAAGCCGAACCTCGTGCGGTTGATCATGAACCAGAAGGCGATGCCGGCCAGGACGGCGATCACCAGGAAGCTGTAGAGCCGCAGGTCGCTGCCGGGGAAGGGGATGCCGGGCATCCGGCCGGAGCGGGAGATCGTCTTGGTGCCGACGTTGTTGGAACCGAGCTGCACCGCGAGCCGGCCGGGGTTCAGCAGGTACGCGATGATGCCGGAGGCGATGAAGTTCAACATGATCGTCGAGATGACCTCGCTGACGCCGCGGGTCACCTTCAGCAAGGCGGGGACGGCCGCCCAGAGGCCGCCGACCAGGACCGCGACGATGATGATCACGACCTGGTGGAGCACGGCGGGCAGGGCCCACGTGCCGCCCACCGCCGCGGCGAGCATCGCCGCGAGCCGGTACTGCCCGTCGACGCCGATGTTGAACAGGTTCATCCGGAACCCGACCGCCACGGCGAGCGCGGACAGGTAGTAGCCCGCCGCCTTGTTCAGCGTGTTGACGATGCTGTCCGGCTCCTTGCCGAACTCGAACATCGCCTGGAACGTCGACGGCGGGTTGAACCCGCTGACCGACAGCACGATCGAGGTGATCGCGACCGAGAAGACGAGCGCGACGAACGCCGCGACGAGGGTGCGGGTCCAGGACCTCGCGAACAGGTGGTGGATCACGCGGCGCTCCCCTCTCCGGCGCCGGTCATGAGGGAGCCGAGCTGGTCCGGGGTGATGGTGGCGGGATCGGCCTCGCCGACGAGCCGGCCGCGCAGGATCACCCGCAGTGTGTCCGACATGCCGATCAGCTCGTCGAGGTCGGCCGAGATGAGCAGCACCGCGAGGCCCTCGGCTCTCGCGTGCCGCAGGTGGTCCCAGATCGCCGACTGCGCGCCCACGTCGACGCCGCGTGTCGGATGGGCGGCGATGAGCAGCTTGGGGTCGCCGGACATCTCGCGGCCGACGATCAGTTTCTGCTGGTTGCCGCCGGACAGCGAGGCGGCGGTGACGTCGATGTTCGGCGTCCGCACGTCGTAGTCGCGGACGATCCGCTCGGTGTCCCGGCGAGCGCCCTGCCGGTCGATCAGTCCGCCCTTCACGTTGGGCGGCCGGGTCTGGTGGCCGAGGATGCGGTTCTCCCACAGCGGGGACTCCAGCAGCAGGCCGTGCCGGTGCCGGTCCTCGGGGATGAAGCCGATGCCGGCCTCGCGGCGCCGCCGGGTCGCCATGCCGGTCAGCTCGTCGTCGCCGAGCCGGACCACACCGGCGTCGAGGGGCAGCATGCCCATGATCGCCTCGACCAGCTCCGCCTGGCCGTTGCCCTCGACTCCGGCGATGCCGAGGATCTCGCCCTCGTGGATGGTCAGGGAGACGTCGTCGACGACCGCGCGGCCGGTGGCGTCGCGTACGGTGACGCCGTTCAGGGCCAGTACGGGGACGTCGGTCACGGTCGACTCGCGCAGCTCCGGCACGGGCAGTTCGCTGCCGACCATGAGCTCGGCGAGCTGCCGGGCGGTGACGTCGCCGGGCTGGACGGTGTCGACGGTGGTGCCCCGCCGGATCACCGTGATCGTGTCGGCCACCGACAGCACCTCATCGAGCTTGTGCGAGATGAAGATGACGGTGAGTCCCTCGCGTTTGAGATCGCGCAGGTTGCCGAACAGCTCCTCGACCTCCTGGGGCACCAGCACCGCGGTGGGCTCGTCCAGGATGAGGATCTTCGCGCCGCGGTAGAGCACCTTAAGGATCTCGACGCGCTGGCGGGCGCCGACGCCGAGCTGCTCCACGAGGCGGTCGGGATCGACGCCGAGGCCGTACTGGTCGGAGATCTCCCGGATCCGTCTCCGGGCCTTCCCGCCGATGCCGTGGAGTCTCTCCGCGCCGAGGACGACGTTCTCCAGCACGCTGAGGTTGTCGGCGAGCATGAAGTGCTGGTGCACCATGCCGATGCCGCGGGCGATGGCGTCGGACGGGCTGTGGAGGGCGACCTCTTCGCCGGCCACCTTGATCGTCCCCTCGTCCGGCCGCTGCATGCCGTAGAGGATCTTCATCAGGGTGGACTTGCCCGCGCCGTTCTCCCCGACGATGGCGTGCACGGTGCCCGCCGCGACCTCGATGTCGATGTCGTGGTTCGCCACGACGCCCGGGAAACGTTTCGTGATGCCGTGCAGCTCGACCGCCGGCTCAGTGGTGGACATGGCCTGCTCCTACGCCAGTGAGCCCGGGAGGACGGCCGAGCCGGCCGGCCTCCCGGGCCCGAGCACTGAACGCCGTCACTTCTCGGGCGGCGTGATCTTTCCGGAGATGATCTGCTGCTTGAGGTCGTTCAGCGTGGTCGTCATGTCGCCCAGCGCCGCCGGGTTGGACGTGGCGTAGTCGATGCCGTCGTTCTTGAGGCTGAAGCGGACGTCGCCCTTCTGGACGGTGCCGTCGCCGACGCTCTTGACGAAGTTGAACACCGCGGTGTCCACGCGCTTGAGCATCGAGGTCAGCACGTACGGCTTCTCGGCCGCCGACGCCGTCTGGTACTGGTCGGAGTCGACGCCGATGAACCACTTCTTCTCGGCCGTCGCCGACTCGAGGGAGCCGGTGCCGGACAGTCCCGCCGAGGCGTAGACCACGTCGGCGCCCTGGTCGTACATGCCCTGGGCGATCGTCTTGCCCTTGGCCGGGTCCTTGAAGCCGCTGAAGTCCGGCGGCTGGGAGATGTACTTGATCTGTACCTTGATCTTCGGGTTGATCTTCTTGGCGCCCGCGACGTACCCGGCCTCGAACTTCTTGATCAGCGGGGTCTGCACGCCGCCGATGAAGCCGATGTTGCCGGTCTGGGACTTCTTGGCCGCTGCCGCGCCCACGAGGTAGGAGCCCTCCTGCTCGGCGAAGAGCAGGTCGGTCACGTTCGGCTTCTGGATGGTGTCGTCGTCGACGATCGCGAACTTGGTGTTCGGGTACTTCGACGCGACCTTGCCGAGGGCCGTGGCGTAGACGAAGCCGACCGCGATCACCGGGTTGTAGCCCGACTTGGCCAGCAGCTCGAGCCGCTGGATCTTGTCGTTGTCGCTCTCGCCCTCTTTGGCCTCAAGGTCCTTTACGTCGAGCTTGAGCTCCTGCTGGACCTTCTGCAGGCCGGCGTAGGCGGCGTCGTTGAAGGACTTGTCACCCCGTCCGCCGACATCGTAGGCGAGGCCGACCTTGAGGCTCTTCTTGCCGTCGCCACCGCCGCCACCGCCACCGGTGGTCGCCTTCTTCCCGCCACAGCCGGCGGCGCTGAGCGCCATGACCGCGCTCGCCGCGATGGCGACTATCTTCACTCCACGGCGCAAGGTAGCTCCTCCGTTTGTCCCGGACCCGCCCGAAATGTGCCGCTGGCACGAATCTTTTGGACCCTATTGGGACTCAGGGACCGGGCGGAACAAAGCTACCGTGTCGCAACGTGTCCGTTATCAAGGCGAAAGCGCGTCGTCACAGGTCAGGCCGCACAAACGTGGTTCACGCGGGCTCACCGACCGGTTCGGTGGCTCCCGCGCGGCGGCTCTCCCACAGCGCGGTGAGCGCGGTGGCCACCATCACGCGGACGCCGATGGCGATGCAGTGCTCGTCCACGTCGAACGTGCCCCGGTGGAGGTCGTACGCGCCCGCCATACCAGGGGCGGCGACGCCGAGCCGGGCCAAGGCGCCCGGAATCGACTCCAGGTACCAGCCGAAATCCTCGCCGCCGAGGCTCTGCGGCGTGCCCGTCACGCCGTCGTCACCCAGCACGCTGACGACCGCGGCGCGGAACATGTCCACGCTGGTCTTCTCGTTGACGGTGGGGGGAACGCCGCGGACGTAGTCGAGCTCGGCCTTGACGTCGTACGCGGTGGCGACGGAGTCGAGCAGGGCCTTCATCAGGTCGGGAGCCGAGTGCCACGCCTCGTCGTCGAGGCAGCGCACGGTGCCCTGGGCGACGCCGTCGTCGGGGATGGCGTTGGCCACCGAACCGGCCGCGATCTGTCCCCAGACCAGGCTGAGGCTGGAGCGCGGGTCGACCCGGCGCGAGAGCGCGGCGGGCAGCTCGGTAACGATCTTGGCCAGGGCGTAGACCAGGTCGGCGGTCAGGTGCGGCCGCGCGGTGTGGCCGCCCGGGCCGGTGACGCGGACGTTGACCTTGTCGCACGCGGCGGTGATCGGGCCGGCCCGCAGGCCGACCTGCCCGACCTCCACGCGGGGATCGCAGTGGAGGGCGAAGATCCGGTCGACGCCGGCGATGCCGCCGGCCGCCATGACGTCGAGGGCGCCGCCGGGGTTCTCCTCGGCCGGCTGGAAGATCAGGCGCACGCGGCCGGGCACCTGGCCGGCCTCCGCCTGCTGGGCGAAGAACCGGGCCACGCCCAGCATGATGGTGGTGTGGACGTCGTGTCCGCAGGCGTGCGCGACGCCCGGCACCGTCGAGTGGTAGGGGACGTCCTTCTCGTCCGCCAGCGGCAACGCGTCGATGTCGGCGCGCAGGGCCACGACCGGCCCGTCGCCGCAGCCCACCTCGCAGATCAGGCCCGTGCCCTTGGGGAGCGGCACCGGGCTCAGCCCGGCCGCGGTCAGCTCCTCGGCGATGCGGGCGGTCGTGCGGTGCTCGGCGTAGCCGAGCTCGGGGTGCATGTGGATGTCGCGCCGGAAGGCGATCAGCCGGTCTTCCTGACCGGTGAGGTAGGAGTCGAGCTGCGCCCGCAACTCTCCCGTCCCAGGCTCGTCCGTGGGCTCACCGCCGCGGAGCTCAGATCCCCGCATGTGTCACCTCCCGTGGATTCACGAATCTGTCCTCCCGGAACTCCGTGATGCTGGCGCCGACGACGTCCTCGATCGAGCCGCCGGCGGCGATGATGCCGCGCTGGCGCTCGTACGGGGCGCCGTGGTCGAGCACCTCCGAGACGACCTTCAGGTCTTCGGCGCAGCCGAGCCGGTCCGCGATGGGCTCCAGCTCGTGCACCAGTTCGTACAGCTCGTCGCGGAGCGGGGCCGTCGTGCCCTGGTCATCGGTGATGACGATGGCGTCCAGGCCGTACCTCGTCGCACGCCACTTGTTGTCGCGTACGACCCACGCCGCCGGACTCGGCAGGGTGTAGCCCCGGTCGAGCTGGTGGTCGAAGAGCTCGACGAGCGACTGACACAGCGCCGCCGCCATGCCGACCTCACGAAGGGTCGGGATGCCGTCGAACATCCGGATCTCGATGGTGCCGAAGTCCGGATGCGGGCGGATGTCCCACCACACCTCTTTGATGCTGCGGATCGTGCCGGCCCGCAGCAGGGTGTCCATGTACTCCTCGAACTCGCCCCAGTCGGCGAGCAGGTGCGGCGGACCGGCCGTGGGGAGCTGGCCGAACACGATCGCCCGGCTCGAGGCGAGCCCGGTGTCGTGGCCGCTCCAGAAGGGGCTGGAGGCGGTCAGCGCGAGGAAGTGCGGCAGATAGGCCGACAGCGCGTTCACCATCGGCACGGCCTTCTCGGGGGAGCGGACGCCGACGTGGACGTGGACGCCGTAGGTCTGGATGCGCCGCGCGAGCCACTGCATCTGCTCGACGAGCTCGGCGTAGCGCTGGACCGGCGCCATGACGGCGTCACGCCAGTCGCTGATGGCGTGGGTGCCGGTGCAGGCGAGCGCGGTGCCCCGCAGGTCGGTGACGGACCGCAGGTCGGCGATTGTCGCGGCGAGGTCGGCGCGGGCCTCGGAGACCGTGTCACAGATACCGGTGACGATCTCGACGGTCGACTCCATGAGCTCATGCCGGATTTTCGGGTTCCCCTGCGCCTCACCGAGGCGGGGCAGCGCGGCCAGGACCTCACGCGCGTCCTGGCGCAGGCGCTTGGTCTCGGCGTCGACGAGCTGAAGCTCCCACTCGACGCCGAGGGTCGCCCCTCGTGATGCGTTGAACTCGATGGCCACGGCCAACCTCCGATCTCAATCCTTGCAGGTTAATGACGCGCACGTAGCACAATCCGGCCAGGACGTCCGACGTACGGCGGCGATCGCGCGCGGCGCCGGACAGGTGACCATGATGCCGCCGCCGACGCACGACCTCGCGACGTCTTTGCCCCGCGATGAGCGGTTGACTCAAGCTGAGCACCAGTCCGCTCATCGCCGCCACCCGTTTCGGCTACGCGCAATCCCTACTAATGATCAAATTGATCACGTCAGGGTGTGATCGCCATGCCCGCCAGCACGCGGCGCGCCAGATCATGGTCACCGCCGACCTCCACGTCGGCCTCGTCGCCCGTCACGCGTCCACCGCCGAGCCGGAAGAACGTCTCCCACGTCATGCGGAGCCGTACGGTCGGTTCGGCCTCACCGTCGGGGCCGTCCTGGAACCGCGCCCGGCGGTCGGCGCCGACGACGACGCTCCAGCGGTGCTCCGGCGTCTCGACGACCACGGCCTGCCCGGGCTCGGCCGCCGCACGCTTGCCGACCACGTAGGGCAGGGCTCCTTCGAGGATCGACCGCGAGCAGTCCGCCGCGGGCCCGTCGAGGTTGCCGGGCCGCCCGGCCGCCCGGCGCACGTCCTGCTCGTGCATCCAGACGTCGAAGGCGCGGTGACGCATGAAGTCGCCGTAGGCCATGGTCGGCCCGAACGGGGTCGTGACGACCTCGGCCAGGTCGACCGCTCCGGAGCGCAGCGCGGCGACGCGCCGGTCGATGACGTCGCGCAGGTCGCCGAGGATCTCACCCGGCGGATCGGCGCGGCGCGCCTCGACGTCGAACTCGGTGTTGGCCGAGGTGCGGGCCTCATCGTCGTCGGCGTCGCCGAGCAGCCACCGTTCGATTCCCAGGATATGTGAGTACTGATCCTTGACCGACCACCCCGGGCACTCCGTCGGGCGGTCCCAGTCGGCCGTGGTGAGCTCGCCCGCGAGGGCGACCACGGACCGCGCGGTCTGCTCGAAGCCGTCGATGTTCGCCCGCCAGGTCGTCTCGGCCATTGCCGCCTCCAGTGTCCGATGGTCGCCGCTCGGGGGGTCAGTACGCGTCCGGAGGCACGTACACGCCCCAGACGTCGCGCAGAGCGTCGCACACCTCGCCGACCGTCGCCCGCGCCCGCAACGCCTCGCGCAGCGGGTACAGGAGGTTGGCGTGGCCGGCGGACAGGTCGCCGCCCGCGGCCTGCGCGCCCTCCTTCTCGGCGAGCCCGCGCAGCTCGTCGAGCCGCCGGCCCACCTCGGCGCCGTCACGCTCATCGCGCAGCTTCGCCAGCTTGGCGGCCTGCGCCTCGCCGATCGCCGGGTCGACCCGGAGCGGTTCGTACGGCTCGTCGTCCTCGACGCGGAATCTGTTGACGCCGACCACGACGCGCTCGCCGTTGTCGATCTCCAGCGCGGTGCGGTACGCGGAGCGCTCGATCTCGGCCTTCTGGAAGCCCTTCTCGATCGCGTCGACCGCGCCGCCGAACTCCTCGACCTGGTCGATCAGCGCCCGGGTGGCCTCTTCGATGTCGTCGGTCATCGACTCGACGGCGTACGAGCCCGCGAACGGGTCGACGGTCCTCGTCAGGTCGGACTCGTTCGCGATCACCTGCTGGGTGCGCAGGGCGAGCCGCGCGGCCTTCTCGGTGGGCAGTGCGATGGCCTCGTCGTAGGAGTTGGTGTGCAGCGACTGGGTGCCGCCCAGGACCGCGCCGAGCGCCTGGATGGCGACCCGCACCATGTTGACCTCGGGCTGCTGCGCGGTGAGCTGGACGCCGGCCGTCTGGGTGTGGAAGCGCAGCATCTGCGACTTGGGGTTCTTCGCGCCGAACTCGTCCCGCATGATGTGCGCCCAGATCCGGCGGGCGGCGCGGAACTTGGCGACCTCCTCCAGCAGTGTGGTGCGGGCCACGAAGAAGAACGACAGCCGGGGTGCGAAGGAGTCGACGTCGAGGCCGGACTCGACCGCCGCGCGGACGTACTCCTTGGCGTTGGCCAGCGTGAAGGCGATCTCCTGTACGGGCGTCGCCCCGGCCTCGGCCATGTGGTAGCCGGAGATCGAGATGGTGTTCCAGCGCGGAATCTCGTCGCGGCAGTAGCGGAAGGTGTCGGCGACCATCCGCAGGCTCGGCTTGGGCGGGAAGATGTAGGTGCCCCGGGCGATGTACTCCTTGAGGATGTCGTTCTGGACCGTGCCGGTGAGCTTGTCGCTCGAGACGCCCTGCTCCTCGGCGACGAGCTGGTAGAGCAGCAGGAGCACCGCCGCGGGCGCGTTGATCGTCATCGACGTCGACACCTGGTCGAGCGGGATGCCGTCGAACAGCGCGCGCATGTCCTCGATGGAGTCGATCGCGACGCCGACCTTGCCGACCTCGCCGAACGCCATCTTCGCGTCGGAGTCGTAGCCCATCTGGGTGGGCAGGTCGAAGGCGACCGACAGGCCGGCCGTGCCGGCCTCGATCAGCCGGTGGTAGCGCCGGTTGGACTCGGCCGCCGTGCCGAACCCGGCGTACTGGCGCATCGTCCACGGGCGGCTGGTGTACATCGTCGGGTAGACGCCACGGGTGTAGGGGAACGCGCCCGGCTCGCCCAGCGCGACCGCGGGATCCCATCCGGCCGGGGCCCCCGGGCCGTAGACCGGTTCGATCGGCAGCCCCGACTCGGAGTCCATGCCATCACCCTTCCGTCGTCTTCCCGGTGCTCATCAGCGCCGCGAGGACGTCCACGCCCGCCAGCCGACGACGCCGAGGGCTATCGCCAGCACGATGTTCACACATACCAGGATGCCGTGCACCACGTAGTACGCCGTGGGACGGGCCGGACCGCTACCCAGATTCTTCGCGAGCATGAGCCATTCAAAGATCATGAATGCGGCAAGACCGAGTACAAATCCTGATGCGCGCCGAGAGATGTTCATCAGGCACCATTATCGCGGGTAGACCGAAGTGGTCACTCAAGTGCCGGTCGTCTAGCGATGGGTCCCATGAGAAAAGTCGTCAGTTTGTTCGCCCTCTGCGGCACTGCTGGGTATCTGTGCGTGTTCTCGCTACCCGCCGGCGCCGCGCCGACCGCCGTTCCTTCCGCCGCCGGGGACACCGTCGGCGGCAGCAGGCTGGCGAGCCACGGTTACATCCGGGACAAGAGCGTGGCGGAGCCGCCGCACATCGAGGCCTCCTCGTACGTCATCGCGGACCTGGAGACCGGCCGCGTGCTCGCGGCCAAGGACCCGCACGGCCACTACCGCCCGGCGAGCACGCTGAAGACCCTCACCGCGATCACGCTGATCCCCCGGCTCGACCCCAAGAAGAAGATCCGGCCCTCCGAGGCCGCCGTCAACGCCTCCGGCTCGGCGGTCGGCCTGGACACGAAGCTGTCCTACACGGCCGACCAGTTGTTCCACGGCCTGCTGATGCAGTCCGGCAACGACGCCGCCGTCGCCCTGGCCGAGGCCGGTGGCGGGATGAAGACGACCCTCGCGGCGATGAACGCCGAGGCGAAGCGGATCCGGGCGAACGACACGGTGGCCCGTACGCCCAACGGCCTCGACGACGACCCGCCGCTCACCCTGGCGGAGCAGCACAGCTCGGCGTACGACCTGGCACTGATCATGAAGCAGGGCCTCACCCTGCCGGACTTCGTCAAGTACGTCAGGGCGACGACCTACCACTGGCCGGCGCTGCCGACCAAAAAGGAACGCGAGAAGGGGCAGAAGACCGGCGGCTGGGAGATCGGCACGCACGACCACCTCCTGGTCGGCAACCACTACGCCGGCATGATCGGCGGAAAGAACGGCTGGACGAGCCACGCGCTGGGCAGCTTCGTCGGGGCCGCGAGGCGCAACGGGCACACGATCATCATCTCCCTCATGCACGCCCAGTCCGACTTCTGGCCCGATGCCCGTGCCCTGCTCAACTGGGGCTTCGCCGAGCGCGACAAGGCCGAGCCGGTCGGCACGCTCGTGGACCCGATCCCGCCGCCCGCCAAGCCCACGCCGAAGGCCGTGGCGCACCGGCCGGCCGCCGGCGGACGGACCACGTCCTCCCGCGAACTCGCCTGGTGGAAGATCGGTCTGCCCGCGGGCGCGGCCGTCGCGATCATCGCCGGCCTGACCGTGGGCCTGCGGCGCCGGCGCCG